>JAWSVD010000074.1:139616-158185 GCA_033852095.1 Granulosicoccaceae bacterium
CTGTTCTTGAACGGGCTGCTAACGCTGCTTTCAATGTGATGGCTTCACCGGCCCAAGGATTCCAAGCGCTGCTCCAGATAAGCGCTCTGCGCCTCGTTTTTACTGAGCTCAATCGCCCGCCTGTAAGCGGCAGCGGCTTGCCCGCAGCGCCCCAGCTGCCGTGCCAGGTCGGCGCGCGCAGCGTAGTAAGGTTGGTACTCAGCGAGGGTCTGCGCCAGCGAATCCAATTGCGGCCACACATCCTCGGCACCGGCGACATGCGAGCGCGCCACGCAGTGATTGAGCGCCACCACCGGCGTGGGCAACAGCTGGTAGAGCGCCGCGTACAGGCCTGCAACCTGAGCCCAGTCCACCGTCTCGAAGGAATCAGCGCGTGCGTGCAGCGCGCTGATGGCCGCTTGAATCTGGTAGATACCGGGTTGCTTGAGCTCCAATGTGCGGTACAAAAACTGGCAGCTTTGCTCAATCGCCGCCCGATCCCAGCGGCTGCGATCCTGCGCCGCCAGCGGGATATAGGCCTCATCGTCCGAGCTTCTCCCGGCATGACGAGCCCAGTGCAACTCCATCAGGGCCAACAAACCAGCAGCCTCCGCCGACGGTTGCAACTGATACAGCAGCCGCCCCAGTCGCAGTGCTTCATCGGCCAGGTCCGCGCGGGTCAGATCCGGTCCCTCACAGGCATGATAGGACTCATTGAACAGCAGATAAATCACCGCCAGCACCGACGGCAGCCGCCGAACCAACGCCTCTCCCTCTGGCACTTGATAGGCGATGCCCGCGGTAGAAATCTTCTGTTTTGCCCGCGTTAAACGCCGGTTCAGCGTGTCATCGGAAATCAAAAAAGCACGCCCAATCTCGACTGAGCTCAGCCCGCAAATCAACTTCAGTGTCAGCGCAACCTGCGCTGGCTGCGACAGAGCTGGGTGGCAACAGCAAAAGATCAAACGCAAGCGGTCGTCGGGAATGCTCAGCTGCTGCTCGGGCTCGGCGTAACGCCACTGATAGCTCTGTTCCAAGGCCTGTACCGTGGCGGGTTCCTGCCGCAACCGCTCGGCACGCAGGCGATCGATCAAACGCCGCTTGGCCACACTGTGTAACCAAGCCGCTGGTTTGTCAGGCCAGCCCCGCGCCGGCCACTGTTGGCAGGCTTGTACAAAGGCATCTTGCAGCGCATCCTCCACCGTCGCCACATTGCGGCACTGGTGCATCAGCACCGCAATGATCTTGCCCGATTCGGCGCGGTAAATCCGCGCCAATTCTGCCTCTACACTCGGACTCAATCGAAAGACATGATCGGTCGCACTTCCACCGTGCCGTACCGGGCCGAGGGAATTTTCGCCGCCCAACTCAGTGCCTCATCCAGATCCGCACAGTCCAATAAATAGTACCCACCGAGCTGCTCCTTGGTCTCGGCGAAAGGCCCATCCGTCAGTATGGACTCCCCCGCGCGCAGCTGTACCGAGGTAGCTGTGGCAGCAGCTTGCAAGGCATTGCCCCCCTGGAACACACCCGCAGCGCGTACCTCATCGTCATAGGCTTGGTACTGCGCCATCAACGTCTGCACATCAACATCGTCTGCATCTTCGGCACTGTATATCAACGCTAAAAACAACATGTCTCTCTCCAATTAGAATGCTAAAAATCACCAAAAAAAGCTTGGCTCATGGTGTAGTCGTTTCACAAACGGCAATTTGGACAACAAGCTAAAAATATTTTCGCCACGGACAGATTAACAAATCCCCTGCCCGGGCGAACAACGCGCCGAAACGGCAGATTGAATAACAGCTGTTAACCGGCCCGCGCACCGCCCATTCGCGAATAGTGCGCCAGGCTGGTCGCGGATTCATCCAGCAGCGCAAATATCTGTGCGACGCCCTCCGCCTGCATGATCGCTTCACCCGCCGCTTTCGCAGCCTGCGCATCACACCACAGCACCAGATCCACCCACTGCTCGTTGTCTTGATCATAGAAATAATCGCGGGAGACAAAACCGGCCATTTTTGACGCAATGGTATCCAGTGCGCGCATCGCTTGCAGCTGATCATCCGCACTGACACCGGCACGAAACTTAAGTTGCACTATTTCCACAGCCCCCGGTGCCGCTTGACTCATTGTATCGACAAAGCCATTTTGTTCGTTCACTTGCTCTTCCTTCGTTGGTATTGACGAAGACCAGTTTAGGTGTAAAGGTGCCAACATAAGGCACATTAAAACAAGGGCATTCGACAGTGGCAGCTCGATTCAAAGACAAGCAGGATCGCATGGAGAGATTGCTTTCCCTGCTGCAGTCTCAGCCCTTTTGGACCACCGCCGAGTTGCGCGAGCAACTGCAGGCTAGCGCTCGCACACTGCGGCGCGACCTCAATGAATTGCGTGAGCAAGGTTACCCGCTGGAAGCATCACGCGGCCGCGGAGGCGGCATCAGCCTGAAGGGCCGCTGGGGCATTCGCCGCTTGCACCTAAGTGATGAAGAAATAATGGGCCTACTGGTTTCACTGGCGATCACCGAATCACTGAACCCGCCGATGATGGCCGAGCACATTGTCTCGGCTCGACAAAAAATAGCCGCCGCCTTCCCCGAGCGCCAGCGTCAAAATATCCAGCGCTTACGCCAGCGCATCCTCATCGGCGGACCCGCATCGACCACCGTGCTCGGTAGCTACCAGACACCGAGAACAGACGCGGTGAAAACCATCAACACAGGTTTTATGCAGCAGAGGGATCTGTCTGTTCAATACCTATCAGAAGCTGGGGTGACGACTGAGCGACACATTGAGCCACAGTATCTGCTGCTCAACTGGCCGGTCTGGTATTTGTCTGCTTGGGATCACCTGAGAGCAGCGCCCAGGCTGTTCAGAATCGACCGGATACTCAGCGCAGAAATTTTAGACACACCTTTCCCCCAGCGGCCGGCGCGAACATTGATGGAAGGCTACCGCGAGTTCTTCCAAGCCGTGTGATTCCGCCCTGTCCCACCACCGCTCGCTTCGGCGCAAAACCGAAAGCTGTTTTAACCGCTCTCGCTTCGATTGCGTCAAGTACAGTGACTGCGGTGATGGCAGTAGCGCGATACAAGAGCGCAGCCTGAACCGAAGTAAAAAACCGCTGACAAGTGGCACAATGCACCCTGCAAATGCAGCGCCCCCCAGGGCGTTTTTCAAACGTGGTGTTTGCCTACAAGCGTCAAACCCTTACGAGCCTTCACTGCAGCAGCAAACACTTCACCGGCTGCGGCGGGGGGAAGGACGCTGGCTTTGACTGTCCACAGCAGTCGTATCCTTTTTGGACGCAGTTTTTGGGGCGTGGAAAAGGCAACCGTCTTCGGCGGGAGAGCCTACAAACCAATGCCGCTTATTGCCGACATCAAATGCACATACCTTGCTTCTAGACGCAGTCGCCACTATCACACTGTGATGAATAAAATAATACCGAGACACCGCATGCCTTCCTCTGTTTCCGCTCAGTGATGAATACGATCGCCCGTGCCCCTGTCGGCATTGACCATCAGTTGCTAGCAGACTCCCTGTCACGCTATCGACTCACTGAAACCTAAAAAGAAGGCACATCCCTGTGCAAAGTGCCCAAGCAATGCTTGAACGTCCTTGACTTGTACACAACAACAAAGACCACACGCAAAGGTACAGCTACGCCCCAGTACCCAAGCCAACCAAGTTGTTGTCAGTTACTCATTTGAATTATTTCTGTCCTGCAACTGAAATAAGTTTACAAGCAGCATGCGGCGGCTACCGTGAGTTTAGCGTGAGTTCTTATGCCCTCAGTGTCAAAACTCTGGGGCGGTTTAGGGGCATCCTTGTCACAGGCAGCGCGGGACTCGCCCCCTTCCTAAGTATTTGTTCCTCATGACATAACACCGCAATGCACACCGACGGAGCTCAACCATGGCAGACAATACGACAGATCAATGCACAAGGAAGCTTCAAAAGACGGCGGGAGGGGGAAGAGCGCAAGTTTTAACGGGCAATTGGCCTCAGCTCGATGCCATCTGCAGCTGTTAATCTGATGAGCGGCCAATCAACACGCGACGTGACGCAAGCCCAGTCTCGTGCCCGACCGCGGACTTTCGCCTGTCCAACAAGGCTCCTTTGAGCAACAGCGAACGGCCGGCCACTCGTCAAGATTGCGGTCAAAAAACAAGTGCATTTGTGCGTATGCCTTATTTTTAACAGTAATAACTCCTGCTTGTTTACAAACACTGACATATTCGCGATATTATGAATATTACTAAGGTAAAGACAGCCCTTATTTGATGAGAAAGTACACTATAAAAGTGTCAGGCCCGTTTGATGTATTGACGGAAAGCATCTCTTCAAACCGCCCTAAAGGGCGTAAAGAATGCGCTCTCCTCGCAATTTTGGCGTTGACGGAGGGCCACCGGCAGTCGCGCAAGTGGCTGCAAGGCAAACTGTGGTCAGATCGAGGGGATCAACAGGCTGCCGGCAGTTTGCGCCATGCTCTGTCCAATCTCAGGAAACTTTTCGCCGATACACCAGAGGCTATCCAAGCAAACCGTTTGGATATCTGGCTCAATGAATCTCACTTTGAGCTTGACGACATCGCCAAAGCCAAGCTTCGACTGGGTGAAGATTTACTGCAAGGCATCGACATACAGGACCCGGCTTTTAGGTACTGGCTACGGCGGAAACGCTTGGAATTCCAGGCGCCGACTGTTTCCCAATCAATCGCACAGACAGCAACTCACGCCCCCGTTTCACGCCAAATGTTTTTCGACGCGGACCACAGCTGCAATAATGAAGGCAGACGCGATGAATTCGCTTACCGGTTACTGGACGCGCTAATAGACCGGACTAGAAATCTGAGTTCATCCTCTCTGTACGATTGCAGGGAAACGGGTGTAACAAAAAACGCCACAGGACCGCACGACTTGAAAATAGTCGTTCGCGTGATTGGTAGCCAAAACAACGGCGTGGCCACTGCTTCTGTCTCGAACAGCTTTGGAAAAATACTGTGGCAGTGCAGGCGTGAGTTGAGATTGCTCAATGCCCGCAGTACAAAAAATCGCGAACATGAATTTGTCCAGCTTTTCCAAGACTTTCTCTTATCCAACGAAGAAACACTGCGATACAGTGCGCCTGAACAGTTACTGGCAGACGTGAACGCGTTCAAGGCCTTCCGCGGCATCGTATGCCCGGGCTCTGTCGCTATCAGGGAAATGGAACAATGTGCACGCTTCGCAGCCGAAGCTATGCCCACCGGTTTCAATCTCGCCTTAACCGGCATGGGCCAACTTTTCCTGCTCGGAGAACGAATCTCCCCAATTGTCAGTGTTTGTGAAGTCGTGGAAAAGTTTCAACAGGCACTGCGCAAAGACCCTTCCAACCCTCTGGTACGCAGCTTCGCAGGCCATGCCAGTAGTTATCTGCTGCGTGACATCAACCGGGGGCTGGCACTGACATCCGATGCTGTCGAGATTTCGCCAGGAAACGCCATCTGCTGGGGATACTACGGCCTGTCTTGCGCCTACGCAGGAAAATATCAAACAGCCAAAAAAGCGGCTTCCAACTTTCGAAGACTCGCCAAATACAGCCTTGTTCAACCCGTCTCAGAGAGTTACAGCTGTTTTATCAATTTACTCGCTGGCGAATTGCCCGATGCAGTAAATTTCGGGGAAAGTGCGATTGTCGGCATCCCGAACTTCAGGCCTGCCACCATGGATCTAGCAGCAGCCTATGCTCACCTTGGACAGCTTGACAAGGGCAGAAAGCTATTGCACCGGCTCAAAGACAGAGAGCCGGACTTGTCTATAGACATGTTCAGATGCCCTGACTACCCTATCGTGAACACTGAGCACCGCAAGATAGTCGTCAACGGAATGAAAGCACTCGGGCTAAACTGACCTTATATGGAAGGAATTCAGCATGAAACTCTTGCCTCACGGAAACCTTAAAGCCAGCTACCAAGCCAGCAAAAGTGATTTGTATAAGAAAATGCCGAATTTCAGCGGCAGTGATACCGACTATCGTGATCTACTGCAAAACTGGTTGGATGACATTGCCACTTTGCTGTGGCCAAAATGGGAGAACGGCCAGTGGTCAGGCGCTGCAGCTGAATTCGCCGACACAGCGACTGAGTTAGAACTGAGAATTTGTCAGAGTGCATTTCAGCACACAGACATACTCAAGACCCTGGCAGCAGTGCACCCCGATCTACCAGACCAAAAAAAGAAAACACATGAATGGCACTATACCGTTGAAGATGCTGGTCGCTTCGATCGCAAAGACGACTGCCTTCAAGACATAAGCCAGCGCAGTTTTGAAAACTTGGCCTCTCGCGACATAGCGTCCAACTTTGCCGCCTATGTCGATTTATTAAACCCCGGCCCGACAAGCGATGACGGGGTATTCGCCAGTCAGCTAGCTCGATTCGAGAGTGATTTTTGGGGTGGAATCGCCGCTGTTTCTCCCAGCATCTGGGACATAAAAGAACTGTTCATGCGCCCCCGCCCCTATTCCGTGGCGACATTTTTCGGCCTGCATGATTTCCGATGGCAGACCGCCGACACCATCACTCACACAGGTGTACATCCCTCTATCCTCAGCGGTCATTGTATTCAAGGCCTGCTTGGCGGCTGCAACACCTTGGCTGCTTGGCAGCGCAGAGGCTACGGTGACGAGTCCACGATCAGCGCCTTGAAACAATATGCGGTCGACTGGGGAGACAGAAGAGTGTTTGCGGGAGTGCACTACCCGACCGACAACATCGCATCCTGGACCTTAGCACTGCGGCTTATTCCCCACGTTTTTGAGCAGCCCGCCGCGGCATTGGATTTCGCACGGGACGCGATAAAATCGAAGAGCGCCGTCTACCAAGTTGTTGCGGAGATGTTCCCCGGATCGCCACTTGAGCGCAGTCTGAATCTGTTAGAGAGAGAGCTCCGTTAAGAAATTAGGCGCGCATTCGACACTTAGCGTGCACACCGGGGCAAGCTGTCCTGGTGCCGGCAATTGACCATCTCAAACACGGCTTAAGCAATGCATACTTCGCACGCCCACGCATTTAAAAACAGGCACCCTAACCGCACGGCCTATGAGAAATCAATATTACAAGCAGTAGATTACCCTAACACCGTGATTCCGCGATCCACCACCGGTATCTCGTCCAGTCGCTCTTTTTTGCACGATGCAATTAGCGGCGCAACAGACAATACGCTCAAGCCTTTTAGCAGCCGCGAATTCAGCGAAGCCTTCGCTCACTCTTTAGAAACCAAAATAGTGCCTGCCTGCCTCGGTCGCATAGAAAATCTCTTGCTAACCGTTCCTTGGCACCGGGGCACGGATGGACAAGTCACGTTAATGGAGCGAGAGGTCAGACATTTTCGGTCACTGATTCTCGCGCTGGGCAAAAAACTCATTTACACGATTGTCTGCCACCCCGATACGAGATCAGAGGTAGAAAACTGGAAGACCATGGCCTGCAACCTCCAGTTCATCATCGTCGAGGTATCAAACTTCAATTACACCATTTGGGCACAGGATGCTTACGTCGGATTACGCGGACGCTTGGGCCAGAAAATTCTTGTCGAAGGGGTATTTTTCAACCGCGAAGATGACACGATGGTAGCGGATGAGATTGCAGCGCAGACCGATGTGTCTGCGATTCAGTCCTGCCTGTATTTTCAGGGCGGAAACATTCTAGGCGGCGACAAGATCACACTGGTGGGCATGGACTACATGATTCGCAACCTAGGCCGTTGCGGCCTTGAATCAGTGGAAGCCATCGCAAACCGCTATTCCGATCTGTTCGCAACAGACATACTCTTTCTCGGCGGACGCAACTCCGGCGACTACGACTGGTATCAAACGGGAAAACTAACAGGCTACGGTACCCAACCTATTTTTCACATCGACATGTATGTCACACGCACAGGCGTTGTGGGTGCAAGCGGAAAAGAGATCGTATTTTTGGGTCGACCAAAAATGGCGCTCGAAATCGTGGGGAAAAGACCCGAACAAGGCAACGTGGATATAGAACGCTACGATGCCTTCTTTGATCAAACCGAAGAACAATTAGCCGCGCATTTCGAGGTGCACTCTCTTCCGCTCTTCATGGTGCACGGCAACGTCAATGGCGAAGGCTACCGAGCTGTAAAAGAATATTACAACCTGAGCTTCAACAACGTCGTCATTGAAAACTACGACAATACACGGCATGTGGTTCTACCCACCTACGCCAGTGAATCAGAAGCAGAGCGTTTCGGTGTCGACGCGTACGTCAGGCGCGAGCTAGAAGATGCGGCTGAAAGTGTGTGGCGTGACGCAGGATTTTCGATAAGCCAAACCGATTCTCACGAAATCCTGTCTCACGCGATGAGCAGCAGCCACTGCATCACAAAGGACCTTCAACGGAATATGAACGCGAATTCACTCGACTAAGTAATCCGTGCACAATGGCCGCGAGGGCCTATTGGGCCCTAACGTTGTCCGACGCCGGTGGTTTCGTACAGTCAGAAATTATCGGCGAGTGATAGTGTGCCATGCAATTGAATAGGCATCGTAACGGATTGAAGGAAAAATTCAGTCAATGCCGAGTCAAACTCCTAGGCGCGCTAGCGCGTATTTCAACACACTCCGCCTAGCTCCCAAAAAAACCGGCGCCACGCCTACGGCGGGCTACTTGCGAGCTTTGTTCTTCGTTTTGTTTACGTGACGATCGACGTTCTTTTCCTTCTTATACTTCTGCAACGGCGTGAGGTTGCTGCGCCGATCTTCGAAGGGATTTTCCGAGGCGCGAAATTCGATGCGCAGCGGTGTGCCTTCCAGGTCCAATTGGGTGTGGAAGAAGTTCACCAAGTAGCGCTGATAAGCCGCCAGCATCTGCCGGGTTTGGTTGCCGTGGATGATGATAATCGGCGGGTTGCTGCCACCCTGGTGGGCGTAGCGCAACTTGATGCGGCGCCCGTTCACCAACGGCGGTTGGTGCTGCTGCACTGCCCGCTCCAACAGGCGCGTCAACACAGGCGTAGACATGTCGATGGACGCGGCGTCGAAGGCCTTGTTGGCCGCGCGCAGCAGCTCGCCCACGCCGGTGCCGTGCAGCGCGGAGATAAAACGCGGCTTGGCAAAACGCAGGAACTCCAGCCGACGCTGCAGTTCACGCTTCACTTCATCGCGCTCGTGATCTTCCAAGCCGTCCCATTTGTTCACCGCCAGCACCAGTGCCCGACCCGATTCGATGGCGTAGCCCAAGAGGTGCAGATCCTGCTCGGCAATGCCCTCGCGGGCGTCGATCATCATCACCACCACGTTCGCTGCGTCCACCGCTTGCAGGGTTTTGATGACGCTGAATTTCTCGACAGTCTCTTTGACCTTGCCGCGGCGGCGCACACCCGCCGTGTCGATCAGGGTGTACTCGCGTTTGCCGCGGTCGAATTCGATTTCCACCGAGTCACGAGTAGTGCCCGCCACTTCGCTGGCCAAGACGCGTTCCTCGCCCAGCAGGCGATTCACCAGCGTGGACTTGCCCGCGTTGGGCCGCCCGATCACGGCGATGCGGATGCGCTTGGGCCTCGCGTGTGGGTCTCGCTCCAGCTCCTCACTGGGCTCTATGCCCAGTGTCTCTGCGGCGAACTCCATCAACGAGGTGACACCGCGGTTGTGCGAGGCCGCGATCGGCTGCGGCTCGCCCAGACCGTAGGCAAAGAATTCCGCGACGGCCTGGTCTTCGCCGATACCGTCGATTTTATTGACCACCAACAACAGCGGCTTTTTCAAGCGCCGCAGCTGCCCCGCCAATTCGGTGTCAACTGCGGTTGGCCCGCTGCGACCGTCGACCAGGAACATCACCATGTCCGCTTCTTCAATCGCCAGCCACGTCTGCCGCGAGATCATGTCGCCGAACAGGTTGTCCGTGTCCAGCAGACCGCCGGTATCCACCACCAGGTATTCGAACTCGCCCACGCGCCCGTCGCCGTAGCGGCGATCGCGGGTCAGTCCGGGCAAGTCTGCCACCAGCGCATCACGGGTGCGCGTCAGACGGTTGAACAAGGTGGATTTGCCCACATTCGGGCGCCCCACTAAGGCGATGACTGGTTTCACTTTACTGCTGCCGTATATCGCGCGAGGCGACCCTTTTTATCGAGCGCGACCAGGTTGCCGTCGCTCACTTGCGGTGCGGCGTAGATAGCCGCTTTGGATAATCTGGCGCGAGAGACCACGTTGCCCGTGTGCAGCTCGATCCAATGTAAATAACCTTCGAGATCCCCGACCACCAGGTGCTGCCCCAGCACCACCGGTTGGGTCAGTTGGCGGCCACGCAGGCTCTCCTGCCGCCACAGCGATTTGCCGTCGGCGGCAGCAACAGCGGACACTTCGCCGTTTTGCTCCACCACATAAATCTGCTGACGCGCTGTGGCCAGGGACGAAATGGCGCTGAGCTTGCGGCGCCACTGACTCTCGCCGTTCTGGCCGTTCAGCGCCACCAAATCACCGCGACGACTGCCCACTACGACGATGTCATCAACCACCACGGGCTGGGTGTCGACGTCGACGATGCGGTCCACCGCGCTATCACCGCGTGGCTCAGAAATCACGGTTTCCCACACGGTGCGACCGCTGCGCTCATCCAGCGCAACCAGGCGACCGTCGTCCATGGGGATCAAATAACCACCGGGCACCCAGCGAGGCGCGGCAGAACCGCGCACTGACAAGTCAGGCACCTGCGAGCCGTAACGCCACTGCTGCTGCCCGCTGACGACGTCCAAGCTGAGCAGATCGCCGTTGCCCGCACGCACCAAAATGCGCCCGCCGGCCACCACGGGGGGCTCGAGAATCTCGCGTCCCAGGGCCGTGCGCCAGCGCTCGCTGCCATCCTCGCGATCCAGCGCGATGATCTGGCCGTCGCGACTCGCCGCGTAGACACTCTGGTTGTCCACCGCGACGCCGCTGCGCATCTGCTGCTCCAGCTCGACACGCCAGACAGGGTCTCCGCCATCAAGGGAGAGTGCAGAGATGGTCCCGTCCACCGCGGCGACATAGACAATGCCGTCGGCAACTGCAGGCTGGAACGCGGCACCGGCGTAATCACTGCCATTGCCGACGTTCTTTTTCCAGTGCTCCATGACCAATATCGTCGGATTGACGATTTCGAGCAAGGGCGTGGGCGGCACAGCCGGCGGCGCAGAGCCGCAAGCCAACAAGGCAACCGTGCTTGCAGCGAGCAACGCGACAGCGCCGCGCTGAGCCCAGGACTTCATCAACCCTTTGACCCTTCTACCAGATCGTCGATCTTCATTTGCAGCAACTGCGGATCAGCCACCGGGCCGCCAGCGTCTTGCGCCGCTTCAAAGGCCGCGCGCGCTTCAGAGCGCTTGCCTTGGGCCAACAACACATCGCCACGAATTGTGGCCTGCAAGGCGCCAAAACCAGGCGCAGCAGTCGCTGGCAAAGCGCTCAGGGCTTCGTCAAAACGCTCGAGCTGCAGCAGCACCCGTGCGCGGCGCAAGGACGCGATCACCTGCACGTCCGCCTCGGCGGCGTTCTCCCCCACCCAGGCCAAGGTCTGCTCGGCCGCGGCGTAATCAGCCGCATCCACCTGTGTTTTCGCCACTGAAAGACCCGCAAGCCCGGCGTAAGGCGTGGCGCTGTAATCTGATTTCAGCGACTCAAAGCTCAGCTGTTGCTCACTCAGATCAGTGGACGCGGCAACCGCACCGTAGAGATCCGAGGCATCGGCGGCCCGGCCAGCCAAGTAGCGCTGGTAGCCCTGCCATCCGAGAATCACAGCCAAGCCCAAGCCAGCGCCGAACAGAATGGCCCGGCCATTCTCTGCCCACCACGCCTTTAAAGCTTCAACTTGTTGCTCGTCTGTTTCGTATGCCACGTGATCAGTCCTTTTCAGTCAATTCGATTAAATAGTCAACGGTCTGTGCAAAGCTCAGCGATTGCTGCTCGCCGTCTCCGCGCAGGGGCTTCACACTGAAGCTGCCGTCACTGAGTTCCTGCTCACCCACCACCAGAGCCACCGTGGCACCGCTGCGGTCAGCCCGTTTAAATTGTGCCTTGGCATTGCCGCCCGCCACGTTGCTCACCAAGCGCAGGCCCGGTACTGCGTCGCGCAAGCGCTCCGACAGGGCCAGTGCCGCGGCCTGTGCCTCGCCGCCCATCGCCACCAGATAGGCATGCGTGGGCACGGCTTCTACGCTGCCATTCAACTCTTCGAGCAACACCAGCAGCCGCTCCATGCCCATCGCCCAACCCACCGCGGGCGTCTCCGGGCCACCCAGCTGCGTCACCAAACCGTCGTAGCGACCGCCGGCACAGACGGTGCCCTGCGCGCCGAGGTGATCGGTGACCCACTCAAACACCGTGTGCGAGTAATAATCCAAGCCACGCACCAAGCGCGGGTTGATGGTGAATTCCACCTTGGCGGCCTTCAGGCCCTGCTGCAACTGCTCAAAGTGCTCGGCGGACTCTTCGCTCAAATTGTCGCGCAGTTTGGGCGCCGCTTCGATCAGGGATTGTAAATCAGGGTTTTTGCTGTCGAGTATGCGCAAGGGGTTAGTCCCCAGGCGCCGCTGGCTGTCTTCGTCCAGCTGATCCTGATGCTCGGTGAAATACGCCACCAGCTTCTCGCGATAAGCCGCCCGGTCCACGTCGGTGCCGAGGGTGTTGATCTCCAGTCGCACCGCGTGATCAATGCCGAGTGCGCGCCACAAGCGAGCCGTGAGCAGCATCAGCTCCACTTCCACAACCGGCCCGGCCACACCGTAGACCTCTGCACCTACCTGGTGGAATTGGCGATAGCGCCCCTTCTGCGGCCGCTCATAACGAAACATCGGCCCCATGTACCAGATGCGCAGCGCACCCGAGCGCATCAGCCCATGTTGTAGCGCGGCGCGCACGCAAGAGGCTGTATTTTCAGGCCGCAGCGCAATACTCTCGCCATGACGATCGGGGAAGGCGTACATCTCCTTCTCAACGATGTCGGTGGCGTCGCCGATGGAGCGGCAGAACAGATCCGTGCGCTCCAGCAGCGGTGTGCGCATCTCGGCGTAACCATAGGCCTGCAGCAGATCGCGCAAGCGCTGTTCCAACTGCTGCCAGCTCGGTGAATCCGTCGGCAGAATATCGTGCATGCCTCGAAGGCTTTTTATGTTCATAAATCCCTGTAAGTGCTCAGCGGCAACAGCGCATCAATTAGCCAGCGCGCGCGCTTGATAAGTATTGGGGTAGCTGGTCTGCAAAAGAAAGACAAAATGCTCCGCCAAATCCGGTCGATTGAGTGCCCGGGCACTGCGCACGCCCATGGCCGCCACCTCGGCGCTCATCTGGTTGTCGCCCTCCATGCGCTGCACACTCTCAAGTGCCTTGCCGAATCGCTGGCTGCGGAACTGCAGCTCCGCCAGGATAAAGCGCGAGGTCGCGTAATTTGGCTTCACCGCCAATGCGCGCTTGACGAATATTTCTGCGTCACCAAAACGATCGGCTTTGATGGCGCACACCGCCGCGTTCTCGTACACCGCTTCAGGCGTGCGGTGCAGCGGATTTTTAGCCACCTTGTGAAACTGCACCAAACTCTCGTCCACCCGCCCCTCATCGCACAAAAACGTGGCGTAGCTGTGGGCGTACTCGGGCTCATCCGGGTCCAGATTAGCGGCGCGGCTCAAATATTCGTCCGCGGCATCTGCATTGCCCAGGCGCTGCTGCACCAAGCCGTAGACGCTGTTCGCAAGCGCATTGCGCTTGTCCTGCTTGATCGCTTTTTCGATTTTCTGCTTGGCCAACTTCAAATTGCCCGCTTCGAAATAGGTATACGCCATGATGGCGTTTTTCTCGGCGGCTTTATTCAGGTCGACCTTGCGCATGTTGTCCGTGGTGGTACAACTCGCCAGCAGAACTGCCACACTTAATACGACTGATTTCACTGCGTTCACGCGTGTTTCTCTCCGAATCGTGGGGCTGAAAAGCGCTTCGCCATGCGCTGCGTCTTGTCGTCTACTTCGCCTGCCAATTGCCCGCAGGCCGCATCGATATCGTCACCGCGGGTGCGCCTTTTCAGTGCGCGCACCCCGGATTTATTGAGTTCTTCCCAAAAACGATCAATCGCCGAGTTGCTGGATACATCATAGCCAGCGCCAGGGAAAGGGTTGAAGGGGATCATGTTGACCTTGCACGGCAAACCGCGCAGCAACTTGCCCAGCGCGCGCGCGTGCTCGGGCTGATCGTTCACCCCTGCCAACATCACGTACTCAAACATGATGTGCGCCTTGTGATCACGCGTCACATAACGTCTGCAAGCGTCTAACAATTCTTTGATGGGGTACTTTTTATTGATCGGCACCAGTTCACTGCGCAGCTCATCGGTGGGCGCGTGCAGTGATACCGCCAGCGCGCAATCGACTTGTTCGCGCAGCTTGTCGATGGCCGGCACAATGCCCGAGGTGCTGACGGTGACCCGTCGCTTGCTCAGGCCCCAAGCCAAATCGTCCATCATCAACTGCAACGACGGCACCAGCGCTTTCATGTTCGCCAGTGGCTCGCCCATGCCCATCATCACCACATTGGTTATGCGCCTGAATCCCACCGAATCGTATTCGCTTTGGTTTAAGAGCTTTTGCGCTAGGTACAGTTGGCCGGTGATCTCGCCGGTGCTGAGGTTGCGGTTGAAGCCCTGCCGCGCCGTGGCACAGAAAGAACAGTCAAGCGCACAGCCCACCTGAGAGGACACACACAAGGTGCCGCGGTCCTCAGTCGGGATATAAACGGTCTCCACGCTGTTGCCGCAGCTGAGCTTAAAAGCCCATTTGCAGGTGCCGTCGCGTGAGATATGCGTTTCCACCACTTCGGGCAAACGCAGTTCGGCACTGTCCGTCAAGCGCTGTCGCAACGCCTTGGAGAGATTGGTCATCTCACTGAAATCGGTGCAGTTCTCGTGGTAGATCCACTTCATCAGCTGATCGGCCCGAAAGGGCTTGTCGCCCCACTGCTGAAACAGCGACCGCAACCCCGCACGATCAAAATCGAGCAAGTTGAGCTTGCCTTCTATCACTTGGGGTTTAGCTGCGTTCGCCATGTCGTATCCAGTATTCAATGCCCCCGCGGGAGGCCCAGAGCGGGGCCTCCCGCGGGATAACACATCGTTAATTAGCGAGTGCGGGCGCAAGCGCCTTCGGGGAAGAAAAATTTGATTTCTTGTGCAGCTGTCTCAGGCGCGTCAGAACCGTGACAAGCGTTTTCGTCGATAGAGCTGGCGAAATCAGCACGCACAGTGCCCGCAGCCGCTTCAGACGGGTTAGTCGCGCCCATCACGTCACGGTGCTTGGCAATCGCGTTCTCGCCTTCCAACACCTGAACAATCACAGGACCGGAGGTCATGAAAGCCACCAGGTCGTTGAAAAAAGGACGTTCTTTGTGCACACCGTAGAATTCCTGCGCCTGCTCTTGTGTCAGCTGCATCATGCGTGCGGCGACAATCTGCAGACCGGCATCTTCAAAGCGTGAGTAAATCTTGCCGATCACGTTTTTAGCGACGGCATCGGGTTTGAGGATAGACAGAGTCTGTTCTACGGCCATGGTACTGCTCCAAATAATAAGGTCAATTCAACAACAAAGGGTAGGACAGCCAAACGCCGGAGCAGTTCGACCGCATAACCGATTAATGGTACAGGATACGGTGCCCCACAGGAACCACAGCGGATTGAAATCCCCCCATTAGCACCCAGCAGTACAGCGCAAAGGCCAGTGACTCAGTCTATTCATTCCAATGCGGCGCTGGCACAGCGCTGGCGACACGGAAAAGCGAAGCTCCCGCGCTCCGATCGCGCCACAGGCATTGCTCTCTATATAGTAGTCATCAAGTGACCACTGCGCTGCTGCGGCACGGCGCGCCATGGCCGACGCCAACAATGCCCTGTCAATTTCACTGTCGCCGCTATTTGGTTATCGCGGTCGCAATCTCAACGACACCGACGGCAGCGCACCGTTAGTCTTTGGGGCAACGATGCCACAGGTTCTGAGCAATGCCCGAACACACGCCACGCCGTCGCCGCGCCCGCCGCAGCAAACCCAGCATTGAGCAACTGCCCTGGCAGTCGCTGCGCAACACCTACCCCAAAACCGAGCTGCTCAGCGCCGCATCGCTGGACGCCATCCACGAAGCATCCTTGCGCATCCTTGAAGAGACCGGCGTGGTGGTGCTCGACCAGCAGGCGATCGAGCTCTACAAGGCCGCCGGTGCCACGCCCTGCCACGACGGCACACGCTGGTCACTGCCGCGCGAGCTTATCCTCAGCGCCATGGCCAAAGCACCGGCAGAATTCACCCTGCACGCGCGCAACCCAGAGCACAATCTGCAGATAGGCGCCGATCACCTCGCCTTTTGCTCGGTCGCCAGCGCGCCCAACGCCAGCGACCTGGACAATGGCCGCCGCTCAGGCAACCAAACCGACTTCCGCAACCTCGTGCGCCTCAGCCAGTTCTTTGACATCATCCACCTCACCGGCGGCTACCCGGTGGAGCCCGTGGACATCCACCCCAGCGTGCGCCACCTCGAGTGCCTGCGCGATCTCGCCACACTCACTGACAAGGTCTTTCATTGTTATTCACTGGGGCGGCAGCGCAACCTAGACGCCATCGAGATCGCCCGCCTCGCGCGCGGCATCGAGCACGAGCAGCTGCTGCGCGAGCCCTCGCTCTACACCATCATCAACGTCAACTCCCCGCTCACCCTCGACGCTCCCATGCTCGAAGGCCTGATCAGCATGGCCGAGCACAATCAAGTCGTGGTGGTCACCCCCTTCACCCTCGCCGGCGCCATGGCACCGGTCAGCCTGGCAGGTGCACTCGCCCAGCAAAACGCCGAGGCCCTGGCCGGCATCGCCCTTACCCAGCTGGTCAGCCCTGGCGCGCCGGTGGTCTACGGCGGCTTCACCTCCAACGTCGACATGCGCTCGGGCGCGCCCGCCTTCGGCACCCCCGAATACATGAAAGCCGCACAGATCAGCGGTCAGCTGGCGCGCCGATACGGCCTGCCCTTTCGCTCAAGCAACGTCAACGCCGCCAACACCGTCGACGCCCAGGCGGCCTACGAATCGGTCTTCTCGCTCTGGGGCGCAGTGGGCGGGGGTTGCAATATACTGATGCACGGCGCTGGCTGGTTAGAGGGCGGCCTCTGCGCCTCCTTCGAAAAATTCGTGCTCGACTGCGATTTGCTGCAAATGGTCGCCAGCTACCTGCAACCGCTCACCGTCAATGACGACGAGCTGGCACTGGACGCCATCGCCGACGTCGGCCCAGGCGGTCACTTCTTCGGCACCCAGCACACCCAAGACCGCTTCGAAAAAGCCTTCTACGCCCCCATGGTCTCCGACTGGCGCAACCACGAAAGCTGGCGTGACAGCGGCGCGCCCGACGCCATGAGTAAAGCCAACCTCATCTGGAAAAAAGCCCTCGTCGCTTACGCCGAACCGACAATGCCCGCCGAACAACGCCATGCCCTGGACGCCTTCGTCGACCGACGCATCGCCGAAGGCGGCGTCAAAACCGATTTTTAAACTGCAGGTCCTGTTGTAGGTCCGCTTGTAGGTTCTGCTTCAGCTGGACAACGCCCCTCACCGCGCTCCATGCGGTGAGCCCCGACTCGCCATGGCCGACTCCAGTGCATCACGCAAAACCAAGCTTGCTCGCGATCCGGATACTTCAATTCCCCTAGGCCGGGATCAATGCCAGACGTGAGATCAAGTTGCTTCGCAACCCGGATACCGCTCCGCTACTTCCGGGCTACACCCTACCCAACATCACCGCCTCAGCTACAACCTTGAATCCTAAAAAATCGCCACCCCCGTAGCCCGTCATGAAGCGGAGCGCAATGCGGGAAGCGCAGCGCAGCTAGCTTCAAGTCATACACGACAATGCAAGCAAACCGCAACCCTGCCCTTTTGTAGGTGCGAATTAATTCCGGGGCGCGCAGCTGCATGTCACCAAACCCAAGAATAACGATCCATCTCGCACCGACAACGCACTCAACCCAACACTCGGAAGCACTGTTTTTAGAACGGGACAAGACAGCCGAACTGCACTTCGCACCCTATTGCCTCACTCCGCCTTCGCCAACATATGCATAATCAGCCGGATCAATGTCTCTTTCTGCTTGGGATCCGATGCAGCCACCAGCAGTGTCAGCGCCGCGAGGCCTGTGTCGTTAATCACCGCTTCCCCCCTGTCGTTGAACAAGCGCCCGTTGCGGTGCAAGAAATCCACAAACAGCCACGCGCCGCTACGCTTATTCCCGTCGGTAAAAGGATGGTTCTTCACCACAAAATACAGCAGATGCGCCGCCTTGCTCTCGATGGTCGGGTACGCAGGGTCGCCAAATACAGTTTGCTCAAGGTTGCCGAAAATACCCGACAAACCCTCTGCCCGCGGCTGCGCAAACAAAGCTGTCGCCTCACCGCGCTCAACCAGCTGTGCCTTCAAGGTATTAAGATCCGCCATCGCCTGCTCAGCGCTGATCAGCTTCCCACCCGACTGGCCCACCGGCTCATCCAACAACCCTTCGTCGTAGCGCTGCAGCCACAAAAAGGTCTGGGTGTAGCG
>JAWSVD010000517.1:0-612 GCA_033852095.1 Granulosicoccaceae bacterium
GCGCAAGCTCAAAAATAAGAAGCCATCCAAGGAAGGCACTGACTAATTTGGGTATTCAATCGCCCGTTTGATGACTGCACAGGGGCCAGAAAAAACAGGCCCTAGCTGTTTGAGTGCTGCAGCGGTGCTGCCATCGACAAAGGCCTGCCCAACAGCGAGAGGGTATGCGGCTAATAACAAAACTTAGAGCGCAATCACCACAGCAGCTGCGAGCACCAATAAATGGATCAGCGTTGCCTGACCAGGCACCGCCAACATCAACATCCCGCGCTCCATTTTTAGCTGATCAACTGAAAAACCCAGAAATCCATGCACCCTCCGGCAGATACACATCCTCCGCACGGCTTGCATTATCTTGTCAACAAAAGCACCTTTCGTTAGAACCACCTGAACCTGTATCAGCAGCACAAACAGCTCCAGCCCAATGGCGTCGACTAATAATGCGAGTTCGACATACTCTGGATTGAGCATAAGCAAAACGACCACGACTGCGGTTGCGCAGCCCCATATCCTGCGCCTGCACTTCATCAATTGATTCCATTTTAAAGATCAACCCGCTTATCGCAGCAAAGGCCGCGACGCCATTCAGCCAGCTCCCTTCCGGTCAGTCCA
>JAWSVD010000518.1:0-5047 GCA_033852095.1 Granulosicoccaceae bacterium
GCTCCTGTGAGCCAATTTGTCCAGCTGCACGCATGGAAAAAATTCGGACCTGTAGCGGTGATGCTGTTGGCAGCAGTGTGAACAGGTCGGGCCGTGCAGCTCGGGCCACCGAAGTGGCAGCCCAACCAATCGACGGAACCCTCGCCCTACTCGCCTCGCGAGAGGTGATCCTCGTCGATTTCGGTGGATTTCACCGGGGGCGCCATGACGGCCCGCACGTTGCGGGTGCTGAGCATCGGCTGGTTCTCGGAGACTGCACTCTCGCGCCAGACGATCAACAAGCCTGACACCACGATGATCAGCGCGCCGAGGATGGTCATGTCATCCGGGTATTCGTTGAACATCACAGCGCCGATCAGCACCGCCCACAACAACTGGCTGTACTGCATGGGCGCCACGTAGGCGGCGGGTGCGGCGCGGTAGGCGCTCAACTGGCAGTACTGGCCGATCATCGCCATGGTGCCGATCATGAACATCAAGCCCAAGTCTGCTAGGGGCATGGGGATGTAGCTGAAGCTCATGCCGATGCCACAGACCACAACGTTGGTCAGCAGCGGGTAGATGATCAATGTGCCGGCAAATTCCTTGGAGCCAATGGAGCGCGAGATGATCGAGCTGATGGCGATGCACAGTGCGGAGCCCACACCGGCCAGGTGGCCGATCGTGAAGGTCTCGGGATCGGGCCGCAGCACGACGATCACACCCGCCAGCCCGAGGAATATCGCGAACCAACGAAAGGCTGCGATGCGCTCACCGAGGAAGGGAATGGCGAGCAAGGATATCAGCGCAGGCGCGGTGAACAGCAAGACATAGACCTCCACCATGGGCAGCACGGTGAAAGCATAAAAGGCCATGCACAAGCCCAAGACGGCGGCAATCGACCGGGCGATCACCAGCATCGGGTTGCGCGGCCACAGCGAATACGAGCTGCGGTTAGTGGCCATGATCAGGGTGAAGGGCACCGCACCGAACAACATGGCGAAAAAGATGATCTGAAAAACCGAATATTCGGTGAGCAGCTTGACCAGGGCGTCGTGCCAGGAGAAGACCCCAAAGCCCAAGAGCGCAAAGAGCAAACCCTTGGTGGCGGAACCTGCAGTGGTGGTGTTGTCAGCGCTCATGATTTGCCTCTGTCGTGATAACTGCGAACTATAGTTGATAGTCCGTGGATCTGTTCGAGCAAAGCGAGCGGGTGTGTGAATTAAAGCCCTTAGCCCTCCTGACGCAATCTATCGGCATGGTCATGCAATAGCTTATTTTTAAGAATTTTGCCGGTAGCTGTGGCCGGAAGTGAACCGCACAATACGATTTGCGCCGGCCGCTTGTAGGCCGATAAACGCTCAGAGACAAAGGCCGCGAGCTCGGCCTCACTCACGCTGCTCCCGTGCTGCACCTGCACAAAAGCCAACACCTCTTCGTTGCCCGCGCGGGGCCGACCCATCACGGCGCTCTGCACCACTTGCGGGTGGTCGTTCAGGGCGCGCTCGACCTCCTGCGGGAAGACATTAAAACCGGAGCGGATAATCAGCTCTTTCTGTCGGCCGACGATGTGCAGCCGCCCCGCCTCATCAAAGCGACCCAAATCCCCGGTGCGCAGCCAGCCGTCGGCGGACAATACGGCCGCGGTCTCGGTGGGGTTGTTGTAATAACCCAGCATCACGTTGCCGCCGCGCACAAGGATCTCCCCCACCCCGCCGTCGTCGCTGGGTTGATCGATCCGCACGTCAACGCCCGGCAACGGCAGGCCGACGCTGGTGTCCGGGTCACCGGCTTCGCTCAGGGTGCAGCAAATGCCAGCACTGCATTCGGTCATGCCGTAGCCGTTTTGCAGCGGCAGGCCGTAGAAGACTTCCGCCTCGCGCTTCCAGGCCGGGTCCAGCGGGGCGGCACCCGAGGACACATAACGCAGCTTGCTGCCGCTCAGTTGCTGCTGACCGTTTTCGCGGGTGTGCTGCATCAGCAGCGCGTGCATCTGCGGCACAGCGGGCAGCACGGTGACATCATCGCCGAGTGCGGCAAACAGCGCCGCGGGTTGATAGCGAGTCTGCAAACGCACGGCAGAACCTGCGTATAAGGCGGCGACAATCATCGACGCGAGGCCGAACACATGGCTCAGCGGCAGTGCGCCGAAGATAACATCCCCTCGCTGAAGCTCCCGCAGCTCGGCCGATACCCGCCCGGCAAACAAGAGGTTGTGGTGGCTGAGCATGACGCCTTTGGGATCACCCGTGGTGCCGGTGGTGTACAGCACCACGGCCACCTGCTGCGCTGTGGCGCTGAGCGGCTCGGCCACAGCCTGATCATTGCTGCGCATGGACACAGAACCAAAACTGGCGGGTACATGCTCGGCCCCCAAGCGCACGCCGTGCTCCGCCGCCTCCACGGAGACCGCACTGGTGAATATCATCAAGCGCGGGTCACTGTGCGTGCAGATGCGGTCGATCTCTAGCTCGCTCATGCGCGCATTGACCGGAATCGCCCAGGCGTCCAGACGGCTGGCGGCCAACAGATACACCACCGCCGCCACGCAGTTCTCGCTCACCAGCAGGATACGATCACCCGCCCCCACGCCCCGCTCACGCAGCTGCAACACACCGGCTTCCGCGGCGCGTTGCAGGGCGTCAAAGCTCCAGGCACTGCCGTCGATATCGAACAGCGCCACCGCCTCGGCGTGCTGCGGCAGTTGCCGCTCCACCAACTGGTGCAGGCGCGTCAAGCTCGCGGCATGCTCACTCATGCGGGGGCACTCGAAAATTCGATAAAACGCTCGAGGTGATGCTCCACGTCGCCCCACTCGTGGTCGATCATCAGCAGCCGCTTGGCGATGCTACCCACGGCGTACTCGGCGGTCATGCCGATGGCGCCGTGCAGCTGGATAGATTCCTCCGCCACCAGTCGAGCGATGCGGCCGATCAGGTTTTTGGCCGCGCTGACCTGCCGTTCGCGCTCGTGACGCTCGTGCCCCAAGTGGCCGCAAACATTGATAGTGGCACTGCGCGCCTGCTCAATCTCAATGGCGATATCCGCCATGCGGTGTTGCAGCGCCTGGAACTTAGCGACAGGCCGGCCAAACTGCTGCCGGGTTTTCAGGTATTCCACCGTCAGCGACAGGCAGGTCTCCATATTGCCGAGGGCCTCCGCGCACAGGGCTGCACAGGCCTGGGCCACATGCTGCTCTATTGCGGCGTAAGCTGTGTGCGCTTCACCCAACAGTGCAGAGGCTGGCAAATCGCAATCTTCAAAATACAGCTCTGCTGCACCCACACCGTCGATGGTCTGGTAGTCACGTCGGCGCAAACCCGGGGCGTCTCGGTCCAGCAGAAACAGCGAGATGCCTTGTTCGTCGTCCGCTTGACCCTGGGTACGCGCACTGACCACAATCTTCTGCGCCTGATCCGCGTTCAGCACCACGCTCTTGTTACCGTTCAAGCGATAGCCATCGCCCTGCGCTGTCGCGGTGGTGCCCACACGGTTCAGCTCGTAGCGACTGCCGGGCTCGCTGTGGGCGAAAGCCAGCTGCAGCTCCCCGGCAATAAGCGGCTCTAGCAGACCGCGCTGCTGCTCATCACCGCGCGCCGCCAACAGCCCACCCGCCAGCACTGCAGATGACAACAGCGGCACTTGTATACCGGCGCGGCCGAGCTCTTCGAATACCACGGACAAGTCAAAACCACTGCCACCGTAACCACCTTGTTGCTCAGTGAACACCGAGCCCACCACCCCCAGCTCGGCGAGCTGCACCCAGAGTGCATCCGATGCAGTGTCACCCGCCTTGCTTAAAAATCGGCGCAAGGTGTCCTGCAACATCTGGCGCTCTTCCGTCAAACTAAAGTCCATGATCTTTCCTTAAATGCCCAAAATGGCTTTGCAGATGATCGAACGCTGAATCTCGTTCGAGCCGCCAAAGATGGACAGCTTGCGATTATTAAAATAGCGAGAGGAAACCGTACTCGCGTAGTCCGGCCCCACGGGCTCCTCATTGCAGCCCGGTTCGAGCAACTCAGGCAAGTGCAGGGCCGCGTAAGGGCCGCAGGCTCGGCGGCTCAGATCAGTTATTTCCTGGCGGATCAGGGTGCCTTTCACCTTCAGCATGGAGCTCTCAGCACCGGGGGCTTGACCCGCTGCCGCACTGGCCAGCAGCCGGTTGTTGGTGGTTGCCATGGCCATCAGATCGATCTCAGCGGTTGCGACCCGCGCGGCGAAATGCGGGTTATCCAGCAGGGGCTTGCCCCTGTGCTGCTCGCTTTGCGCGATGCGCTTGAGATTGACCAGCCCCGCCGTGGAAAAGCCAACGCCTGCGATATTGGTGCGTTCGTGGGTCAGCAGGTATTTGGCGTAGGTCCAGCCACTGTTCTCCTCGCCAACGAGGTTTGCCACCGGCACCTGCACGTCGTCGAAAAACACCTCATTGACCTCCGCCCCGCCGTCGATCAAAACAATGGGCCGCACAGTCACGCCGGGTGTGCTCATGTCGATCAGCAAAAAGGAGATGCCCGCCTGCGGCTTGACGTCATTGTCGGTGCGCACCAGGCAAAAAATCCAATTCGCGTGCTGGCCCAAGGTGGTCCAGGTCTTTTGCCCATTGACCCGGTACACATCGCCGTCGCGCACCGCGCTGGTCCGCACCGCAGCGAGATCAGAACCAGCTCCCGGCTCGGAGTAGCCCTGACACCACCAGTGCTCGCCCGAGAGGATACGCGGCAAATAATAATCCTGTTGCGCCTTGCTGCCGAATTTTTGCAGCACCGGCCCCAACATGGCCAGACCAAAAGGCACCACACGCGGTGCGTTGGCCAGCGCCATCTCCTCTTCGAATATATGCCGCTGCACCGGCGACCAGCCGGGCCCACCAAAGACCTCAGGCCAGTTCGACGCCAGCCAGCCGCGCGCATTGAGCTTTGCGTGCCAAGCCTCGTGATTCTGCTTGCTCAGGCTCCCGCCTAGGCGCACTTTGTCCGCCAGCTCAGGCGCCAGTTCCTCGCCTATGAAGGCTTTGATCTCGGCCCTGAAGGCGATTTCATCTGCGGTGAATTCCAGATCCATTTTT
>JAWSVD010000075.1:0-12189 GCA_033852095.1 Granulosicoccaceae bacterium
GTGCAATGCGGCAGCGCCGCACTGAGCGACGCCCGCAAACCCTGATCGCTGCGGCGATCACGGCGGTGACGGTGCGATTTAGCTCGCTTCTGGCCGCATGTGCGGGAACAGGATGACGTCGCGGATGGAGGCCGAGTCGGTCAGCAGCATCACCAGACGATCGACCCCTATGCCCAGGCCTGCGTTTGGAGGCAGGCCCACTTCGAGGGCGCGCACGTAGTCGTGGTCAAAATACATGGCCTCGTCGTCGCCCGCGTCCTTTTGCGCCACCTGGTCGCTGAAACGCTGCGCCTGCTCTTCCGCGTCGTTGAGCTCGGAGAAGCCATTGGCGATCTCGCGACCGCCAATGAACAGCTCAAAGCGCTCGGTGACCGTGCCGTCGTAGGCACAGCGGCGCGCCAGCGGCGACACTTCAATCGGGTGATCGATCACGAAGGTCGGATCACGCAACTTCTCTTCTGCCGTCTCTTCGAACAAGATCAGCAGCAACATGCCCACACTGGTGCCCGCCTTCACCTCTATGCCCTTGCTCTTGGCGTAGCTATGCAAGGCGGCTGCATCGCCCAGATCGGACTCGTTCAAATCTGGGTTGTGCTGCATGACGCAGTCACGCATGGTGATGCGCAGGAAGGGCTTGCCGAAATCAAACTGCTCGCCCTGGTATTCGATCTGCGTGCCGCCGAGCACCTGCTGCGCGACGTGGCGCAGCATCTCTTCGGTCATGTCCATGTACAGCTGGTAGTCAACGTAGGCCTCGTTGCACTCCATCATCGTGAATTCGGGGTTGTGCCGCGTCGACAAACCCTCGTTGCGAAATACGCGGTTGAGCTCGAACACCCGGTCAAAGCCACCCACCAGCGTGCGCTTGATCGGCAGCTCCTGTGCGACGCGCAGGTACAAGTCCATGTCCAGCGCGTTGTGGTGGGTGATGAAGGGTTTGGCCGTCGCGCCGCCGGGGATCACCTGCATCATCGGCGATTCGATCTCCAGGTAATCGCGGTCCACCAAGAAGCGGCGCATGGCGTCGATCGCCTTGGAGCGCGATTTAAAGGTCTGGCGGGATTTTTCGGTGACGATCAGATCCACGTAGCGCTGACGGTAGCGAGTCTCCTGGTCGGAGATGCCGTGAAACTTCTCCGGCAGCGGCCGCAGGGATTTCACCAGCAGGCGCAGCTCGGTCAGCTTGACGGAGAGTTCGCCCTTCTGAGTGACAAACACCGTGCCCACGGCGCCGACGATATCGCCCATGTCGAAGGTTTTGAAGTCCTCGTAGGCCTCGGCGCCGAGCTGCTTGCCGTGCACATAGAGCTGGATGCGGCCGGTGGTGTCCTGCAGGTTGGCGAAGCTGGCCTTGCCCATCACGCGCTTGGCCATCAAACGGCCAGCGATCTGCACGGTGTGGGTGTTTTCCTGAAAATACTCAGCCGTCTTGTCGCCGTACAGGGCACGAATTTCAGCGACTTCAGTGTCTCGTCTGAAGTCGTTGGGGAAGGCCTCACCGCGCGCGCGCATGGCGTTGAGCTTCTCGCGGCGCTGCGCGATCAGCTGGTTCTCGTCCTGCGCTTCTTCTTGGGGCTTTTCTTGATCTGTCATGTGAATTCCGTCGTGCTTATCAAGCACTTTAAAATAGTTTCAAAGCGTGGCCTGTCCTAGCGAAATTCAGCCCAACCGCCGCATTTACAGGTGCAAATGAGCATTTCGAGCTAAGTCTCAACAGCGTCAGACCACACCGATTTTGATTTTTTCGCCCTGTTATTCCAAGCCCTGTTTCAGGCTCGCTTCTATAAAGGGGTCCAGGTTGCCGTCCAGCACCGTCTGCGTGGCGCTGATCTCAACGCCGGTGCGCAGGTCTTTGATGCGCGACTGGTCGAGCACATAGGAGCGAATCTGACTGCCCCAGCCCACGTCCGATTTGCTGTCCTCTAACACCTGCGACTCGGCGCTGCGGCGCTGCAGCTCTTGCTCATAGAGCTTGGCTTTGAGCTGCTTCATCGCCTGGTCTTTGTTCTGGTGTTGCGAGCGCCCGCTCTGGCACTGCACCACAATGCCCGAGGGGTTGTGGGTGATGCGCACCGCAGATTCCGTGCGGTTGACGTGCTGACCACCGGCACCACTGGCGCGGTAGACATCGATGCGCAGATCGGCGGGGTTGATCTCGATCTCGATGTCGTCGTCGATCTCGGGGCTGACAAACACGGAGACAAAAGAGGTGTGGCGGCGGTTGCCCGAATCAAAGGGTGACTTGCGCACCAAGCGGTGCACACCTGTCTCGGTGCGCAGCCAGCCAAAGGCGTAATCACCCACTATCTGTACCGTGGCGGATTTAATACCGGCCACATCACCCGCCGAGCACTCCATCAGCTCGGCCTTGAAACCGCGGCGATCCGCCCAGCGCAAGTACATGCGCAACACCATCTCGGCCCAGTCCTGTGCCTCGGTGCCACCGGCACCGGCCTGGATGTCCAAGAAACAATTATTGGGGTCGTTTTCGCCGGCGAACATGCGGCGAAACTCCAGCTCACCCACCTGCTTCTCGTAGCCTTCAAGATCACTGCGAATGGACTCTGCCGACTCTTCGTCCTGCTCTTCGGCGACCATCTCCAGCAGCTCGCCCGCGTCTGTCAAGCCTCCTGCCAGGCCGTCCAAGGTCAGCACAATCGCTTCAAGCGTCGCGCGTTCCTTGCCCAGAGCCTGTGCGTGCTCGGGGTTGTTCCAGATATCCGGGTCTTCGAGTTCCCGTTTTACCTCTTCCAGACTCTCGCTTTTGGCAGCGTAGTCAAAGGTACCCCCGGAGTGCTTCACAGCGCTCGTTGAGATCGGCAATTTTATTCGTCAGCGGGTTGAGTTCGAGCATGGTCGCGACCTGAATACAAAACCGTGCAGAATACAGGAATTGAGTGTACAACGCACGGTCGGCGCGGCATCGGCGCTCAAATTGATGAACCGGCTGACAGACCAGCGGACGAGCCACAGCGCGCTGCCAAATAACGCTGCCAAGGAGCTTGGGCGAGCGCCGCAGCCCCTCACTGAAATCCCGGATACCGCTCCGCTATTTCCGGGCTACAACGATCCCGGTATCGCGGCCGCCGGGACACCCGTTTAAGCCTGCGGCATCACCGGCCCCGTAGCCCGCCATGGAGCGCAGCGCAATGCGGGGAAGCACAGCGAAGCCAGCTTCAAGTTGCCTGCCCCAGCGTAATTTGGTACGCCTGGCCTCCAAGCTAACATCGCCGCGGATGCACCGCGCCCGGCCAAACAGTGGCGCAGCGCGGCGAAGCATGGAGCCTGCCGGCCCGCTAACCAAGCTGCAGCTTGACGCTGGACTTGGCGATAAAAGACTCACGCAGGGCCATCGACACCTCCGTCGCCCGGCGCGCCTCTGCCAAGCTGATGCGCGGCTGCGTGCCGGTCTGGCAACAGTGCACAAAATCCTCCGCCTCCAGCAGAAAAGCCTCGGAGAAGCGCGCGAAAAACTCTTGCACACAGGTGTTGCGCACTCCGTGGGTGTCCTTGATCACCAGGCGATTCTCACTCGGGTTTTGACCGATCAACAAGCTGCCCTTGGTGCCGTGGATCTCGGTCTGGGTGTCGTGGCCGTGCACGGCCGTTCGCGAGACATTGATATTGGCCATGGCACCGCCGGAGAGACGGCACAGCGCCGAGACGTTGTCCGCGTCATCGACCGCTTCGAAGCCCTTGTGCTCGTAGGCGCCACCGACCGCAAACACCTCCTCAAAGGTCTGGCCGGTCAACCAGTGCACCAAGTCCACGTCGTGTATGCCCATGTCCATGAAGATACCGCCGGACTTGGGCACGCCGTCGATTTGAAAGGCGGCCCACTCGTCCATGTCCGCGGTCTGCGAGCTGACCCGGTAGAGCACGCCGATCTCCCCGGCGTCGATGCGGCGCTTGGCCTCCACGTAAGTGGGATCCCAGCGGCGCACAAAGCCTATAAAGACAATCAGCTCCGGATACTGGGCCGCCGCCTGTTCTACCCGCCTGCAGTCCTCCACGTTCAGGGCCACAGGTTTTTCGCAGAACACATGTTTGCCCACCTGCAGTGCCGCGATGATCTGATCCGCGTGGCTGGTGGTGGGCGTCACCAGAAACACCGCCTCCGCGTCGGTCTCATTCAACAGGGTCGCGTAGTCCTCGAACACCTTTTCAATGCCCAGGGTTTCGCGGGCATATAACTGCTGCTCAGGGTCCGGCACACAGGCGGCCACCACCTCGCAGCCAGCGACCTTGTTGACCAGGTTATCCGCGTGCTTTTGGCCAATGCGGCCCATGCCCACGATGGCAATCTTCAATTTTTTCATAACGCTCTCTTCAAAGGTCTGGTTTTGATAACAAATGAAATCTGGCGCATCCCCGTCTATACAGCGTACTCCGCCGCTCAGGGGAGCGCCTAAACAAGCTAACTGAGCGCGCTTAGCAGCCGCGCCGGCCCGCCTGCTGACTCAGCTCGGCGCTGAATTTCTGCACGTCCCAGGCCTCATCCAGCGCGCGCCTGAACAAGTCCTGCTGACTGGGCGGTGCCAGGCCGCCGATCGGCGGGTCCAGATCGAGATTGCTCGGGAAGGCGTAGCCTTCGGCGCAGGCCGCTATGGCATTGCCCGCCTCCGCCGCGCCAATCTGCTGCTGTTCGAGCAACTCACGCAAGGCCGGATACAGGGCCTCGGACATGCGCAGGCGGTCCACGCTTTCCATTGCCCGGCCAAAGGCACTGGATATCTGTAGCAGATTGGCCAGACGGCAAATATCCTTGCTTGTATTATTACCGGCCCCGTGCAACAGGGCTGGGTTAAACATCACCAGATCGCCTTTTTGCAGTGGCAGCTGCACCCGGTTGAGCGCAAAGTAGTCGTGAAACTCAGCGTATTGGGCCAGCAGATAGCCGTGCGAATATTTCTGCGAATGCGGCAGATACAGCGTTGGCCCACTCTGCAGCGGCATATCGACATGAGCGACCGCACACTGCAGGGTCATCATCGGCGACAGGCGATGCACCTGCTCGGGGTAGCGCTGCGCCTCGGCGAGCGGCATAAACCCCAGGTGAAAATCCCGGTGCGCCACTTGCGATTTGCCACCGGGGTTCACGCTGTTGAGCTGCGAGGTCACTTGGTATTTAGGCCCCAGCCAGGCTGTCGCCGCGGCAGCCAAGAGCCCGTTGCCGTAGTACTGTGCAAACAGCTCCGGATCCAAGAGACAGAGCTTCTGCTGCGCATTCCAGACCCTGTCGTTTGAACCGGGCTTGGCAAAGTGATCACCCGCTGCCTGCCCCGAGGCCTTCTCCCGACGAATCAGCTCCGCAAACGCTGAGCTCACATCGTCCAGTGTGGCGTGATCGGAAAAGCCCTGCTTGATAACCACAATGCCCGGCCCGGACTCCCAGACCCAGCGCAGCTCGGACTGCCAGCGCCGCAGCGCGTCGCCCTCGTCCTGCGCCGCAAAACGAGCGCGCAATGCCTCGCCATCGTAGAGGGGAACCTGCTGCACCAGCTCGCTGGCAAATTCCAACTGCTCTAGCCCAATGTTCTCCGCCAGCACTGCCTTCAGTGCTTCAAGACTGACCTCAGACTCATGCAACCAAATGGATTCGGGCTGCCCTGCCGCTGTTGTTTGACTGCTCATGAAACGCTGCTCTTAGGCTGTGAATTTCAGGAAATTCTAGAGACAAAGCCGCGCTGCCGAGTTGCTAAAACACCTCACAAACACCTCAAACAACAAACAAGACGTTCAATCACCCGGCGAGGTTATAGGGCGTCACGATTTGAATGCTCTGCGACACGGGCGGCTGGCTCAGCCGGTAGCCGTGCGCAGCGAGGATTTTCTCGCAGGCGTGGTGCAGGTCGCGCTTGAGGTCGTGGTGAATCACCGCGGTCAAAACACCGGCCTTGAGCAGACTGATGTTGTCCTTGTCCAGGTCGTGGCCGATAAACACCTGCGGCGCCTCACCGCACAACTCAAAGGCCTGCGCTATCGCGCGGTTGGCCCCGCCCACGCTGTAGACCGCGTTGATCTGCGGGCTCTGCTCCAGTGCCTCGCGCACCAGCGACACCGTGTCTGGCCCCAGCCCCCTACCCTGATCGATGCGGCAAATGCCCGCATCGCCGCGCAGCGCTTGCAACTGCTGGCAAAAGCCCCGCACCCGCTCTTCCTCCCCTTCAAAGCGGTGGCTGCTGAGCGACAACAACACGGTCAGGGGTCGGTCGCGCATCCAGCTGTGCAACAGATAGGCGGCGGTGGCTCCCGCGGCGTGATTATCCAAGCCCACATAGGCATCGCGCACCGGCTCTGCCAGATCGGAGGCCAGCGTCACCACCGGGATGCCCGCCTGCCGCAAGCGCAGCGCGGCCGCTTCGATCTCTGGGGTCTTGGGCGCCTTGAGCAACACGCCGTCACTGCCCTTGCGTGCGATCGTATCCAAGCAGAGACAAAACTCGCCCTCTTGCCAAGTCTCGGCTGTGTGGTGCCGCACCCGCAACACCGCCGGCTGAACCGAGGGCAGCACCGCCGCCAAAGAGTCACTCACCATGCGGCTGAAGCGCTCGGGGGCTTCCATGACCAGATCGAGCATGAACTTCTGGCCCTTGAGGCTGAGCAGATCTTCCTGCTGCTGCAGCTCCTCGATCGCCTGAGCCACGCGCCGCCGGCTCTGCGCCCGCACACCGGACCGCTCGTTCAGCACCCGGTCCACAGTGGCCAGGCTCAGTCCCGACTGCTGGGAAATTTGCTTCATCAAAAAACGGCGTGCCACAAATCCCTTCCCTCGTTGCAGCTATAGCCTGAAGCTTATATTGCAATCCGCAGTTGTACTTAATCTAACAAAAAATGAGGCAAGACATATCCCCCTCGAACTCTAACCCAGCCATCAATCGCACTGACCCTAAGGTACAAGCCACGTCAGTCCGCACTGTCCATGATGCCAGCCTACAACAATTGCCGCGAGTGCGAGCTCAACGCGTGACCGACAATCGAGGTACTGCCTTCAGCGCCGCAGCTCTTCAGTGCTGCCGCAACGCCGTGGCAGCCATCTATCACGCTACCAATGGGCAAGCGAACCAAAACAACACAAGCATTGCCCTGCAAAGGCATAGCCAAATTCGAAAACCAAGCCCCCTCCCGCGTCAATAAAACACCGCACTTTAGTGCGGCGACCTGTCGTTTAGGCCAGTAGACCTGCTGCTCCATTAGACCCAAGATAAATTTGCATCGCACATTCCTATCGCAATGAGTTTTGTAAATCGGTGTGCGTGCGAGCCTTCCACCGCAGGGGAGCATCTTGTGTTTTATCTGAAGTTGTCAACATGGATGATCGCCGCTTTGGAGTTTTTAAGAAATAGACAAGGAGCAGGATAATGTCGAATTGTATTACAAGGCTAAGCCGCCCAGCTGCTGGATTATTGGTGCTCTGTGCCATCAGCGGGCATATCTCCGCCGCGCCCTTCCCGGTGACGCTGGGCCACGGTTTCACGGCTGTTGCACCGCAGGCCCCAGCATCAATCCACGCGCCAGCCAATGCTATCGATGGCTATGTCACCGACGGCAAACAATGGCGTGGAAACGCGGCTGGCAGCAACAACATCACGCTAGACGTGGGCAGTCCTCAAAATTTACAGGGGCTGTACCTTTGGATGCGAGGCTCTGGAAATATAAGCTACTGGGTAGGCATAGAGACCAGCGTGGATGGTGTTGAATGGAACACGCAGTGGCGCGCTATCAACACCAAGAAAAATCGCAATCGAGAGCCGATTTACTTGCACATGACACGAACCGGCCCTGCGATTCGTTATGTCAAACTGCACGGTTTTGGCCGCTTCAACAATGGTGGTCGCACTCTCCTGATGGAAGCACGTTACCTGCTGCAAGGCGAAACCATCTCAGCGTCACAGCATGTACACCGCGCCCATTGGTTCAACCGCGCCAATACCAATGCCGACTCTCCTGGCAACCTGACCCAATCCAACCAAGCTCCACATTTAACGGCTTGGAACAACAACCCATCACGCTATCTAACGCGCTGGTCATACAACTACGCACAGGCAGAGGAATACCGCTGCCCCACCGGCGACTCGGCCGTTTTCTTCCCACAATCGGCCGCTGTTGATGTCACTGGGCAATCGAACCAGTTTATGGTCACGAAAGTTCTGCCAGACAGCAGCCGCGTTTACGCTATCGACTGGGATCAGGCTGATTTTAGTGATATCAGCAGCCCTGTCACGGGAAATTTCCCGACGCAGATGGGAGACATCGCAAACGACATGCGAGCAGAGCGAGCGGCGTACGGCAACGCCGGTCTCTTCGACTACAGCTGGATCCTACATTGTGATGGCGGGGCCGGCGACTACCACTACAACTTGCCCGACGCCTACAACCTCTATAACGCGGCTCAGGGAGGCTCTGTCGACCCATTGCTTACAGAAGGGTGGAACAATCTGATCAACACTGCCGCCGCAACGACCGGCTACGTCATCCCCGTCAGTCTTGGCATTCCTTTCAGCAATGTAGACGGTGACGCAGGAGAGTTTGGATCTCTGGCGCAGAACACCATTGACGGATTTGTGGATTCTGGCAGCCGTTGGAGCAACCAGCAAGACGGGTCACTGGTCTACAGCGTGGGGCCCGGTGCTACCTTCAACCCGACGGTCAAGGGCGTTTACGTCTGGATGCACCGATCCCATCAGCGAAATAGCAGCATTTCCATCGATGCACGCGTGGACAGCGGAAACTTTTACAACGTGCTGCCGGAGACGCCACTGCCCATAGTCCCGATTACGCAGCCCATTTTTATCCCCCTCACAGCGGGCTTGTCCGATCCACTCAAGCACATTCGAATAAACGGCCACGGCAACTCCACCAACACCTGGAGCAGCATTGCAGAAATTCGCTACAGCACAAGCACCACACCGCCCGCAGGCGTGACCGTGGTCAACCCTGTCACTTCGCATTTACTGGGCGGTAACACCCTGGACAGCGCCATGTTTCAACTCAACCCGGGATCAACAAACGGCAGCAATCCCGTCAACTGGAGCATTGACCAAGACGCCAGCTCACTCAACTATTACGCCGCCAATGGCCCCGGCACCCTCTATCTCGACATGGGCACCACCGAGTCCCTTTCAGCGTTGAATCTGTGGATGCACCGCTCCAATGAGCGCACATCTGTCATCAACCTACGTGCTTGGAATGAGGGTTACTCTCCACTTCAACAAAATTCGATCACCGTCAACAACTTCACGGTTCCGATGTCAGGCATATTCACCCCGACGCAAATTGTGCTGCCGCAGCCAATCGCTGCACGTTATATCGAAATAGATTTCTCGGGGAACAGCAACAACAGTTGGAACAGCATCGCGGAAGTCAGCTGGAACTGAGTTAGCCCAAAACGCGGGCGGCAAACAGCCGCCGGCGTAGTGGATTGACAAAGCTGGCGTAAGGATCACCGTGCCCAGTGACGTGACACCCACAGTGCTAAGCCATCCCTCGCCATAGGCATCTCGTTTTTCGACAATTTCAGCATTCTTAGATTCTTTGCATTCACGAATTTATTGGCGACACGCTCTGTGTCGCCGTTCTTTTTAGCCCACACGCCCTTCCCAACGGCCGCGCGCCTGACCTTTTAAGAGGCCAGAACCCTCTGGCCTACAGCCAACTCAGACCACACATTCTGCGCAATTCCCACCCACTGTTTAGCAACGTACATTGTTATATTGAATCGACTAATTTCGCATATTATCAATCCGTAATGATCCCATTTCGACCGCTTCAGGAAAGGTCATTTCAATGCCCCGACGACACAGGCACCTTTAGCCGAAAAAACTTCGATTTTTTTGACTTTGTAGTCATTTAGGCAGCAATTCGAAAACACTCGTACGTTTAGCAAAGACACCTGTTTTGCCCATAAGGATATACAACCATGCACAAGGAACTAAAAAACAGCGCATTACTGGCCACCGCAGCCTTAGCCTGCGCCTTCAGCAATCCATCACAAGCCTTCCCTCAAAACGCCATCCTCGGCTAGCCCTTTCTACACGCCCAGGCCAGCAATCACTTGAGCAACTACACCGCCGATCTCGCCATCGACGGCTCTCGCAGCGGGAAAAGCCGCTGGCAGGGCCCAGTCAACAGTCACCTCACCCTCGACGTCGGCACAACGGTCGACATGAACGGGGTGTACGTCTGGTTGCTCGGCTCCTCCAACCGCAACTACTGGTTGCGCGTGGAGTCCAGTGAAGACGGCGAGAATTGGACTACCCAATGGCACGGCATCGCCACACCCAAGAACGCCAACTCGGTCCCGTTGTACTTGCCTTTGGTCACTCAGCAAAAAAACGCACGCTATATTCGCGTAACAGGATACGGCAACACCATCCGCAATAAGAACTACATTACCGAAGTGCGCTGGCTGCCGGAGGGCACGTCTGTATCTGGCAGCCAGCAACTAAAGCGGGCCCATTGGTTCGACACAAGAACGTCCCTGGATCAAAAGTACTACACGCCTAACCTTAGCTCCTGGTCCACTGATGCGACTAACCTTTTGTCAGTAACAGCACTAAATAACGCCATCAGCTGCCCCTTAAACGGTCTGTCCATTTACAAGCCGCAATACGTGGTTTCGAACCTGACTGGAGAAATGTCGCAGTTTTTCACAAGTAAAGTGCTGCCAGATGGCTCAAGCATCTGGGCACTCGATTGGCAACACGTCAATTTATCACGCCCGGACAATTGGAACGGTGACCGGCATCAATTAGGTTTCCCAAGCGAACTAGATTCGGTGCACGGTGGGTGGTCTAAAAAATACCGCAACTTTGGCACCACAAACCCTCGCAGTCGGTATCAGCGCGATTGTGTAGTGGACAACTACGGAATGGGCTCTTCAGATCGAAATCGCGCGGGTTTTTTCAAATATCTTAGCAATGTTCAAACCGGGGAATACCAAGAAGATATCCTAGAGCACTGGGATAAAAACATCACTGTCAACTTAGACGCCTCCAACACTTTCTCTCAAAAAGTAACTCTTGGAGAGGCGTTCAGCACACAAACTGTCGACACGGCCGGCGAAGGTTTCAGAAAAGCGACGGATGGCTTTATTGACCCTGGAAGCCGGTGGAGCAGCAGCACAGATGAGGAAAACACGTGGTTACGGACGATGTTCTTGAGTGTTGGACCCTCAATTACTGAAAAGCCGGTAGCCAAGGGTCTGTATATATGGATGCACCGCTCCAGTGAACGCTGGTCAAAACTCCGGATTCACGCAAGAAAAGACGGCGGTCACTGGCTAAAACTTGCCGATGAAATAACCCTGCCTTCTGTTCCTGATGCAACGCCAATTTTTATTCCTCTGTCAGGAGCGGATGCCTACGACTACAAACATTTCTCTGTCGTCGCGCTCGGCAGCAATGGTTCGAATTGGACGAGTGTGGCTGAAATCAGATACAGCAGCACAACAGAGCCCGACTCGAGCGCCGTTATCGTAGACCCTTCTCCCGTTCTGCCTCATCCCGAGATTGGCAACAGTTTCAAATTCGCCAATGGGTTCAATTATGATCCAGAAGGGCAGACCAATGCGCCAGACTTAAGTATTGATGGCTCCATCGAAACACTCAATTACTGGGCTTTTGAAGGAACAGGCTCCCTTGAAGTTAGCCTTGACACACCCAAGCTAATCAGCGCGATCAATCTTTGGATGCACCGCTCCAGTGAACGGAGCTCGATCATCAACGTTGTTTCCTACGACGCATTTGGGCTGTATGAGCTGGACATTGACAGCTACAACATCCCGATTACGCCAAACAATCAGGCCACTCGGATCGAATTCGACGAACCTGTCCTCACGTCACGAATAGAGCTCCAGTTTAATGGCAACACCGTCAACGACTGGAACAGCGTCAGCGAGGTGAGTTGGGAGTAACCGCGCATAGCTCGGCAGCTGTTTTAGCTGTCGGGCTACTTGGCTCACAACTCCAAACCAGCAATTCAGCCTGCAAACGAAATGCGCGCTTCAAGCGTGTGTTATTTCTCCAACGCGCGTACGTTTAATCAGCTACACCAACACCTTAGGGACATCCGCACCATGCACAAAGGACTCACAACCAGCGCAGCGCTGGCCACTGCAGCTTTAGCCTGCGCCTTCAGCTTCCCCGCCCAAGCCTTCCCCCAGAACGCTGAGCTCGGCCAGCCTTTTCT
>JAWSVD010000519.1:0-615 GCA_033852095.1 Granulosicoccaceae bacterium
CTCACCGCGGCATTGCCCGAATGAATTCAGCCCCACAGAAGGCTCGGTACCACGAAAGATTCGGTGCCAGACGTGAGGTCAAGTTACTTCGCAACCAGATGCCGCTCCGTTATCTCCGGTCTACAAAGACCCCAGCGCAACCCGGTGAGCCGCAGCCCGGTGAGCCACACACCCCAATCGACATCGCCGCGGATGCGCTTCGCTTATTTGCCTTACAAATACCGCAGTAGCGCTGTATATCACAGAGCCTCTTAGGGCGGACAAGCCGCAGGCGCCTCCGCGGCATGCCCTCACAGAATCACCGCCCCACCCAGTATGATCAATCCGAGAAAGCTCACCGCGGCATTGCCCGAAAAAATTCGGCCCCACAGAAGGCTCGGTGCCACGAAAAATTCGGTGCCCGACGTGAGATCAAGTTGCTTCGCAACCAGATACCGCTGCGCCATTTCCGGGCTTACAAGGACCTCGGCATCTCAGGCGCCGTGACAACACTGCACCGCAGATTGCAGGCGCAAAGCTGTGGCTCACATCCTAATATTTGACTGCGCAGGGATTGTCATCTTTGGAGGGCGGTGCGGCTGCCGACGCGACTTGAAAATGACAAATTCAACCGAA
>JAWSVD010000520.1:0-560 GCA_033852095.1 Granulosicoccaceae bacterium
GCTGCTGGGTCACCTGCGCGGCGCGGCGCTTATCGCCACCGACCGGCTGCCGTTGCTGCGGCGCGGCTTTGCCCGGCGCAGCATGGGGTTGGCGCACCGAATACCCAAAGTCAACATGCTAAGCTAGAGCCTATATATGTGGCTAAGGCTTCAGCCTTATAAAGAGCAGATAATGCGGCTCTGCCTGACAACCTAATTAAATAGAAATCAAAAAGCGAACCCCCATGCAAGCCGAGTACAACCCCAAGCAAGTAGAGACCCAGGCGCAGGAATTCTGGACCGACAATCGCACCTTTGAAGTGAGCGAAAAATCGGACAAACCCAAATACTACTGCCTGAGCATGCTGCCCTACCCCAGTGGCAAGCTGCACATGGGGCACGTGCGCAACTACACGATTGGCGACGTGATCAGCCGCTACCGGCGCATGCAGGGCTACAACGTGATGCAGCCCATGGGCTGGGACGCCTTTGGCATGCCAGCGGAGAACGCCGCGATCAAACACGGTCGCCTACGCGCGGAGGAGAGCTACAGCAACATCGCCGACATGAAGGCGCAGCTG
>JAWSVD010000076.1:0-7739 GCA_033852095.1 Granulosicoccaceae bacterium
AGCTGCCTAGGCGGCCCCGACCGTTTAATCAAATCAGGGTGAAAATATGGCCAAATCCAGCGCGCTCGCAGTAGGCAGTCGTTTTTGAACGGGCTGTTATGTTAAGGATCGTTTGTCTGTGCATTAATTGTATCGATGCTGCTGCTCGCCCCATTTGTTAGACTGGTATTGAGCGCAACTGCTTAATTTTAAGTGCTTCTGATCAGATTGGCGATTCAGTCACTGGAGCTCATTCATGAAGCTAATTGTGGAAAGGGGCGGTAAAGAGTGAGCTTGGAAGGGCAGCTGCTGGATCAGAAGTCCTTGCGGGCAGTGCTGGGCAAGGCGGCGGATTGGGCCCAAATCGCAAAAGACTGCGTGGCATTCGCTAATGCTACTGGTGGCCGGCTATTGATCGGGATTGAGGACGGGCAAGATGCGCCGCCTGCCAATCAAAAAATCCCTGTGGGTCTAGCCGACACCGTTCGACGCAAACTGACTGAACGCACGGTCAATGTTGCGGTCCTTCCTGACGTCGTCACCGGTCCCAATGGTGGGCAATACATCGATTTACGGATTCCCCGCGCCATGGCTGTGGCATCCACGACTGATGGGCGCTACTTTTTACGTGTGGCTGATCAGAGCAAGCCAGTAACCGGTGACGATGTAATGCGCTTGGCCAGTGAACGTTCCGCTCTGCCGTGGGAAACACAGACCACCCTGAATATTCCCCGTCTAAAGATTGATGTCCCCAAGTGCAATACGCTTCTTCACGCGCTGCGTGCATCTGACCGCGTCAAAGCCTCTGTAAAGGAAAAAACAGACGACGAGCTGCTGGACCACTACCAACTTGCTCATGAGCTCACACTGACTAACCTGGGAGCCCTCTGTGTTGGTGCTCAACACCATCGAGCCCAACTGAACACGGCGCCTGCCATCCAATTCATCAAATACGATGAACATGGGCAGAAGGTCAACAAGCTGGTTTGGGATGATCACACCCAGAGCCCGATGGAGTTGATCGAGGCGGTTTGGCTTGAGGTGCCCGATTTCCGTGAGCGCTACGAGCTGCCTGATGGCCTGTTTCGTCAAAGTGTGCCGGCCTTCGATGAAATCGTGGTGCGAGAGCTTTTGGTGAACGCGCTTGTGCACCGTCCGTACACCCAGCGCGGGGATATTTTCCTTAATTTATACCCTGACCGGTTGGAAGTGGTTAATCCCGGTCCTCTGCCATTGGGGGTCACGCCTCAGAACGTATTGCACACCACCGTGCGCCGCAATGATCATCTAGCCCGGCTATTCCACGACCTGAAGCTCATGGAGCGTGAAGGCAGCGGTATCGATAAAATATTCGAAGTGCTGCTGTCACAAGGGCGGCCTGCTCCGGAGCTGCTTGAGTCGCACGACCGGGTACAGGTCACTGTGTCTCGCCGCATTATCAAGCCTGAAGTTATAGACTTCATTGCCAAGGCTGATGAGGTCTACCAACTTACGCAAAGAGAACGCATTGCATTGGGCCTGCTTGCGCAGCAGGACGCGCTTACCGCGCGTGAGCTTGCTGGCTCGTTAGAGTTGCAATCGACAGAGGCGTTGCAGCCTTGGTTAAAGCGCCTGCTTGAGTGGGATCTCGTAGAGAGCGCTGGACGCACGCAGGCCACACGCTATTTCGTTGACCCAAATCTATTACGCAGCCTCAACTTCATTGGAGAGACGACGCTCAAGCGTATTGAGCCGCACCGGCTGATGGCGCTGGTCTTGGAAGACCTACAGCGTTACCCGGAATCGGCGATCAGTGATATACACCGGCGTATTGGTGCCGAGATACGCAGCAAGCAAGTAAAGCGTGCGTTGGAGGAATTGGTTAAATCTGGGGATGCTCGCTTCGAGGGCAGTAACCGCTGGCGTCGGTACTGGGCCGTGACATGATTGCTCTATCGGACAAAACAACCGATATCGGTGATAGCCGGGTGATAGAAAAAGGGCTGTGCATTGGGGAATGCTCTAAAATTCAACGGCTTCAATCGACCATCGTTGAGGCTGTAAGGGCGATATGAGAACTCCACGCGTTAAGCGGCTAACAGGGAATACGGAAGTTCATGAGCAAATCTGAGGCCCAAACGCGATCCGAACTGGTTGACAACCAGCTGGCCAAGTCGGGTTGGAACATCAAAGATCCAACCCAGGTCGTCGAAGAGTTCGACATATTGACCGCCTTGCCCGAACATTGATGAAGGGTACAAAGCGAAGCTCTGCTCGGAGAGCGACGGCAAATATTGGTTGATGCAAGTTTTGGATGAATGGAAAGAGGATGGGCGGTTACCGGCTGACTATCTGCGGGTACTAAAGCGGCAAGCGAAGAACAATCCGCACGCTGAGTGTAACTTTCTTAAAAAGCCTTTCCTCGATGCTTGCCAGCAGAAAGGTATTTTGTAGTTACCTGCCATCAATATTTGGGGTTTGTCGGTCTTTACAAGACGGTGGGTTCTCACGGAGAGGCCCGTAGGTGGTTACGGTGTCGTAAGTGAGCAGGGTAGGGTTTTGGAAATGTAAGTTAGTCTATCGGTCTAAGCGGTACACTGATCACCTTGATTTGGTGGATATTTCTCTGAGGTGCTTATGAAGTGGACCCATGGCGCGGCGGCATTGACGCTACTCACTTTGGTCGGCTGTGCGGCAAACCCGGTCACGGGCAAGCGCGATCTGGTGATGATGTCCGAGCAGCAGGAGATACAGCTGGGGCGGCAGTCGCACCAGCAGATCCTCAAGCAGTACCCGCGTTATGACGACGAGCGGCTGCAGCGCTATGTCAATGAGCTGGGTCAGCGGCTCGCGCAGAGCAGCCACCGCAGTCACTTGAAATTCACCTTCACCGTGGTCGACAGCCCGGACATCAACGCCTTTGCGCTGCCGGGCGGTTATGTCTACGTCACGCGCGGCATCATGGCGTATATGAATTCTGAGGCGGAGCTCGCCGGTGTGCTGGGCCATGAGATCGGTCATGTCACTGCGCGCCACGGGGTGCGGCAGCAGAGCGCGCAGACGCTCACGGGGCTGCTCGGCATGGCGGTGGCGGTGGGCACCAAGGGCAAGTACAACGACCTGATCGGCACCGCGTCGCAGGCGCTGGTGAGCGGCTACGGGCGCGAGCACGAGCTGGAGGCAGATCGCCTGGGCTCGGAATATCTGGCCCGCACTGGCCGTGACCCGCAGCACATGATCGACGTGGTGGGTATTTTGAAGGATCAGGAGGTGTTTGACCGCGACGTGGCCTTGGCCGAGGGGCGGGAGCCGCGTGCTTACCACGGGCTGTTTGCCAGTCACCCGGCCAATGACACCCGGCTGCAAGAGGTCGTGCGGGCTGCGCGCCAATACACTGGAGCGGCAGCCACGGTTGATGCGGGTCGGGACCGCTACCTCAAATTGCTGGACGGCATGGTGTTCGGCGACAGTCTAGAGCAAGGCGTGGTGCGCAAAAATGCTTTTTACCACGGCCCGCTGGATCTGAAAATCACGGTGCCGGCGCTTTGGGCGATCAAGAACAATCCCAGCAAGTTGCAGTTTCTGCGCAACAAGGGCGAAGACGCCTTCGTGGAACTGACTTCTCAAGCGATAGGCCAGGCGGCTTCGCCGCAGGCCTTGATGGCCAAGCTGCTGGAGCAGCCGCAGGCCGGCCGTGGTCGCGCGCTGAGCCACCGGGGCATGCGTGGCTACCAGCAGGTGGTCAGCCTGCCCAAGCTGCCTTGGGGGCAGCCTGGGGATGCGCTCTTGACCGTGTGGTTTCGCGGTGACACCGCCTGGCTGTTTGTGGCGGCGGCCAAAGATGCACGCCGATTTAGCGCGCTGCGGCGGGAGTTCGATGCGATCAGTCACAGCATGAGCACGCTGAGCCGGCGTGATCGCGCCAATGCGGCACCGCGCAAGATCCAGCTGCAGCGCGTGCGCCGTGGTGCATCCTTTGCGGCTCTGGCGCGCAGCTCCTCGCTGGAGAGCTACCAGCTGGAGCAGTTGCGGCTGCTGAACGGGGTCTACCCAGACGGTGAACCGCAAGCGGGTGAGTGGGTGAAAACGATCAAATGACGGGAACGCCAGCTGCTCGCAACGGACGCGTCTATTTGATGGACGCCAGTATTTATGTCTACCAGGGTTTTAGGGATCTACCGGCTGCCACCGTCAGTCAGGACGGCACGCAGGTCAATGCGGTGCACGGGTTTATCGGATCCCTGTTGTGTTTATTTGAGTCGGAGCGCCCGCATTATTTTGGCTGTGCCTTTGATCCGGTGGACAACGCCGCCGCGCGCCGCGCAATCGACGCCACCTACAAGGCGCACCGCAAGCCACGTCCACCAGAGCTGGTGAGTCAGTTTGCCCAGTGCAGGGCCTGGTGCGATGCGATTGGCGTCTCCCAGTATGAGCTGGCCGGCCAAGAGGCGGACGACGTGATCGCCGCGCTGGCGGTGCTGGCCCGCAGTGCGCATCTGCCGGTGACGGTGGTCACGGCGGACAAAGATTTGGCCCAGGTAATTCGTCCCGGCGATGAGCTGTGGGATCCGCGGCGCGATCGGCGGCTGCAGTACAGCCGGCTGTGCAAGCGGCTGGGCATTCGCCCTGATCAAGTGGCCGATATGTTGGCGCTCAGCGGCGACAAGGTGGACGGCATCGCGGGGGTGCCCGGTCTGGGCCCGCGCATGGCGGCGCGCCTGCTGGTGCGCTGGGGTGATCTGGCCACCTTGGGTGAGAATTTGGATCAGGTAGGCAAGATGAAATTCCGCGGGGCGCAAGCCATCGCACCGGTATTGCGAGAGCACTGGCCGGTGGTGCAGGCCTCGCGCCGGTTGACGGGGGTGTTGCCGGTGCAGGGTCTGCCGGGCGATGTCGCCGCGCTGGCGAGGCGCGATGCCGGTGATGGCTGGCAGGCCATGGCGCAGGAGCTGGCCTTGCCCGCCGAATGGCTGGAGCGCTGGCAGGCGGTGCTGGCATGACGGATAAAGCACCATCACTGCTGTTGCTGAACAAGCCCTTCGGCGTGCTCAGTCAGTTCACTCCTGAGCACGACCACCCGACCTTGGCAGCGTACATCGACGCGCCGGGCTTTTACCCCGCGGGTCGTCTGGATCGCGACAGCGAGGGCTTGCTGTTGCTCACCGATCACGGGCCGCTGCAGCACCGCATCGCGCACCCCAAACGAAAGATGCCCAAGACCTACCTGGTGCAGGTGGAGGGTGTGCCTGGCGCGGCGTCACTGGCGAAGCTGCGGGCGGGTGTCTCCCTGAAGGACGGCATGACCAAGCCCTGCGAGGCCGAGCTGATCGAGGAGCCGGAGTGGCTCTGGCCGCGGGACCCGCCGGTGCGTTTCAGAAAATCGATCCCTACGACTTGGCTGTCGATTGTGCTGCGCGAGGGGAAAAACCGGCAGGTGCGGCGCATGACAGCGGCAATAGGTTGCCCCACTCTGCGCCTGGTGCGTTCGCGCATCGGCCCTTGGCGGCTGGACGATTTGCAGCCGGGCAGCTCAATGATGATGCGTGTGTCACAAAAAGACTTGCGCTGAGCGTTTCAAAATCAGTACACCCGTCGCACATTTTTAAACCCACATTCACAGCCGTTTGCAGAATGAGAGCTGCGTCTCTGATCCGCTGCTGAGCCCTGCATAGTATTCGAGCCCTTCACCCCAGAAGGGCTCGGTTTTATGCGCTTTGTTTGCCGTTGTTTGGCCTTGTGGTCGGCGCTGATGTTGTTTGTCAGCTTGCCGCTATCCGCAGAGGCGCGTCTCCCTGTGGAGGTGGTGGAAACCCGAACTGTGCCCGTGGCTGAGAACGCTGCACATGGCTTGGATCGGGTGTTGTATCTGTCGTTGTCGATCAAGGGTCGGGTGTTCGAACTCTTGCTTGAGCCCAGCGACGTGATGCGCACCGCATCCGTGGTGATGTTCGAGGAGGCCTTTGTGGATGCCGTGGCGCCTGTCCACTACCAGGGTGTTGTGATGGGCGTCAGCGACAGCTGGGTGCGCTTGAGCTGGCACGATGGTCGGCCCGAAGGTGCCATGCGGGTCGGATCGAAGCTGTACATGATCGAATACGACGAGGTGGCGGGCAGATTGTTGGCCAGTGATCTGGCGACTGACAGCCGCGCTGTTTTCAGCGAAATTCTGGAGCAGCACCTCCAGGGCGGTGGGCGCGCTCGGGGCTTGAAGGTCTTGCCGCTCTCGATCGTCGTGGACACCCTCTACAACGATGCGCACGATGCGCACGGGCTGGCGCGTGCACTGGCCGTGGTCAACACCACGGACGGCTTCTATCAAGAGCAATTGGGCCTGCGGCTGGAGCTGCGCGTGGCGCGCTTGATGGTCGATCCTGATCGTGACCCCATGCGCCGATTGCGCGGTGACATCGATCAGTTGTTGACCGTGTTTCGCCACTACCGGCTCAGCGACATGTCGCTGGTGCGAGGGCAGGGCGCGGTGCACCTGTTCAGCGGTGCCGAGCTGCGCGACAAGCGCGTGGGCCTGGCCTACATCGACACCATTTGCCGCACAGATGGCTACGACGTGGGTGTCTCGCGGGTGGTCGACAGGGCGGTGTTTACCTTCGCCCACGAGCTCGCCCATAACATCGGCGCCGAGCACGATCTGGACACCCAGTGCGGCGACGACGGCCGCATGATGAACGCGACCTTGCGCCCCGATATGCAATACGCCTTCAGCCAGTGCAGTGTGAAATCACTGCGCCAAGGTTTGGCCAGATCGTGTGTCTTGGATCAGCCAATTTTACAGTTTGCGTCTGCGGGGCTGGAAGAGGCTGAGGCGGGGCAATAGGTCGCGGTGATGCCGTTGTAGCTGGCGGTTTTGCGTGGGTCAGCCCGCAAAGCAAGCGGTCAAAACAGTTGTTTTGAGATAGGTGTTGGCGATGCGGCGGCCGTCCCACTGAAAGCAGCAGTGGCTGCCCAGCTTCACCGGCTGGGGTATATTCGCTCGAAATATCGCGACACATTCCCCTGTTTCATGCCTGACGCTGCCCTAAACAATGCCATTGGATCCGTTTCTTCGCAGCTGTTGTGCGAGATGCTGGCTTGCAGCGGATGAATCCGCGTTGTACATAGCGGCTGACGCCTTTTTGCCTATTCCGGATGTCGTGTAGCGCCGAATTTATCTTCTACGCATAACAGTGCATAACAGCGCATATCAATGTCTGTCGCAGGCTCCTGTGTTCGTTGCAGAAAACGTTCGCGGTGATAGCGCGTTTCAGTCAAGGCTGGGTCAATACTTTTAGCCGCGTAATAGGCGCCATAGTTTCCATCGCTGAAGCGGCTTCCATCGGGGTTTAGGTGCGTAAAGCGGGCCATTAATGGTGTTGTTCCAGACCCGAACTGGCGCTCGTTCTGTGGCACCAAGCGCAATTCGCCAGCGTCGTCCCGCCAGCGTGGATTGCTCGTGCTCTCTATGGCATACACCACCTGTAAATCATCGCTGCTGCTGATGCGATCAAACAAGCCGGCGGGCGGGCGGGAAGCGGCTCGGTACTAGACGCCACGAAGGCGTCCAATGGACAGTGGAAACCGGAGCTGTTGTCACCGTCCGCGGTCTGAATCTAAGTAGCGTCTCACCACTTAGAGGTCCGCGACAGCATCCGGCTCTAGGCAGATTCGCCATTGAAAAGCGGGGCAGTGCTGGGTCTTTTAATCCAACTGTCTGCGCTGCTCGCATCATGCCGAGGTGGCGGCGTGCAAGGAGCGCTGTGGTCAGTTAGAGGGCCAGTGCGTAACCA
>JAWSVD010000521.1:0-606 GCA_033852095.1 Granulosicoccaceae bacterium
AGCAGGTGGGTGGCAAAGCTGTGGCGCAGGGAGTGGATGGAGACTTTTTTTTAATCCCGCAAGACGAGATAATCGCCTTGAAGGCGCTTTGTGTGCCACCACGGTCCATGTGGCCAGTGGCTTGGCGAATGCGTTCAGGCGAACCTACAGTATTGGGGAAGAGCCAGACAGGGTTACAGTGGCGGGACCACAAGTGGCGCAGTGCCTGCAAGGTGAGTGAAGGGAGGGGCAGGAGCCGATCCTTGTGACCTTTGCCCCGCCGGACGTGCACCGTCAGGCGCTCAGCGTCGATGTCACTCACCTGAAGGTTGAGTGTTTCACTCAAGCGCAGGCCGAGCGAATAAGTGGTGAGGATAAAAACGCGGTAACGCAGGTGTTCGGCGTGCGTGATGAGGCGATTGACTTCACCGTGGCTGAAAATGTCGGGTAGAGTGGTGACTTTGGGCGGTCGGACAATAGACACCCAATCCCAGTCCCGTTTGAGTACGTGTCGCCAAAAGAATTGGAGTCCCGGGCCGCGTTCGGATCGCGGTCGACTTTGACGGTGCTCCAGGAGTGGGTCTCGACCAAAACGGCAAAGTAGTCTTGAACTTGCTCGACAGAAAG
>JAWSVD010000077.1:0-1619 GCA_033852095.1 Granulosicoccaceae bacterium
GTGCCCATCCATAAACTCATAACTGTCTAATTAAACGGGTGTTTTTTCGGCAGATGTAAAAAAATCCTCTTGGTTTTGGTATGTTTAAGTTGCGAAACAAACTCATACCCCAAGAGGATTCCCGCATGCGAGAGACCCGCAATGCTCAGTCCAGTATATTCGATTTCTATGCTCAACATGCACTGGGTGATCAACTCTGCGCATTGTCTGAGTTGCTCGACGAGCATCCGCTTATTCTCGATGCAGTGGAACGCGATTTCCGCGTACCAGGGACAGCGGCAACTGGCGCCTGCGGGTTGAGCGTGGACAGCGTGCTTCGCTGCCTATTGCTTAAACAGGTTCTCAAAGTGAGCTACGAGAGGCTGTCATTTCACTTGGCTGACTCGCCCACATATCGCACTTTTGCTCGGCTGCAGGTGGAACAATTTCCCAGCCGTTCTGGCCTTCAATCGACCCTCCGTCGCATCAGCCCAGAGACGCTCAAACAGGCGAATCATTTGTTCATGTCGCGGCTGGTAGAAAACAACACGCTCACAGTGGACCGGTTACGTATTGATAGCACGGTGACCGACAGCAACATAGCAACGCCTTATGACAGTCAGTTACTGGCTGACAGTATCCGTGTGTTGAGCCGGTTAATGTTTCGGAGCAAAGGACAGACGGGTGTGAAGATCCGTTTCACAGATCAACGCGATAAATCTAAATCATTGTCGTACCGCATTTTTCATGCAAAAAAGCGCGAAAAAAACGCACTTTACCCTACGTTACTGAGATGCTCCATGGTTGCACTACAGCAATCACGAAGTGCCATTGACAAGGTCAGGCTCCACGCCGAAAACTCGGAAAATGCAGAAAAATGGATCGACAAGATTGAGCACTTCATCGCCTTGCTACTCAAAGTCATCGATCAAACTCAACGACGTGTTTACGATAAAGAGGATGTACCGGCATCGCAGAAAATAGTCAGCATTTTTGAGCCTCATACCGACATCATCGTGAAGGGTTTACGCGACGTGCAGTTCGGGCACAAGATCAATCTGGCGACCCAAGAAAATGGCTTCATCACCTACTGCAACATCGAGAGCGGCAACCCCGCTGATGCCACGCTGTATATTCCTGTGCTCGATGCCTGTCAGACTGATTACGGGCGGCTTCCCAGTGCAGTTGTGGCAGACGGTGGCTATGCCAGCCAAGCCAACGTTGAGTTGGCCAAGGTGCTGGGTGTGAAGCGAAATATATTCAGCAAACCGGTCGGTCTCACACTAGGCGACATGGGGGTAAAGAAGAAAACGTTCGATGCCTTGCGTCAATTTCGAGCAGGAGTAGAAGGCAATATATCGGAACTCAAACGTGCATTTGGCGCAGGCAAAGCGACGTGGAAAGGCTGCGATGGTTTCAAGGCTTTCGTCTGGTCATCGGTCTTGAGTTACAACCTGATCCGGATGGTCCGGTTTTCAACGGCCTAGCCAAGCAGGTAGGCAGCATGAAGGGTGAAAATCGCATGGCATGAGTCCATGCGATGGACAGTTACGTCGAGAAACCGGCGAAAGAGAAGAAACAGGGGAGCTGAGCAAGTATATGAGATCAATTGCAGCCATGCTCAGCATCTTGTCTCAGCC
>JAWSVD010000078.1:0-2003 GCA_033852095.1 Granulosicoccaceae bacterium
GAACACATCAAGCGCCGGGGTGTCACCCAATATGACAACTGCGAGTACATGAAAATTGATGACCGTGGCCTGCACATCGCTAGGAACGAAACGATCGACATCATCCCGGTGGACACGGTAGTGCTCTGCGCCGGACAAGAATCGCAGCGGCAGCTATTTGACCAGGCCAATGCAGCACAACAACGCGACAACTGGCACCTGATTGGCGGTGCAAAGCTGGCCGGAGAGCTGGACGCAAAGCGCGCCATCCGCGAGGGAGCGGAGTTGGCGACACGGCTCTAGCGCAGCCAGAATGAGCCGAGAGTGACAGTCAAATCACTCGTGATTGGTGGACCGAACAATACTCATATTAGCTCGGTGCCAATAGAAACGACTAAGGCACAACGTGGAAGTTCTTCCGCTTCCATGCGGACACGCCACGGATGCTGCTCGACCGCACGAGTACACGATGGTAAGTGGCCACCGGCAATGCGTCTTCCGCAGCCAGTTGATAACGGCATAGCCCGCCGGCATCGCAAACGTCTGCCGGCGCTAGCCCTCTCTCTTTGACCACGTAGCTCTTGAGTGTACGGTCGTAGATAAACACATCAAAGCCAGTGGCAACTGATTTGTCGTTTGCAGCTTCACCCACACGCCAACTCACCTCGAGCGCATCTCCGATCGCTAATTCAGCATTCGCCTCCGGTGTGACGATGGAGACAACAGGCGGTAAGGATCGCTCGCTGTCGACCACATGGAAGTTGGCCCGACTCCACGCGGACACACCGCGAATACTCTGTGAGCGCACGAGCAAATAGTGGTAAGCAGATTCAGGTAATGCATCACCTACAGCCAGTTGATAACGGCAGAGTCCGCCAGCGTCGCAGGTGGCCGCCGGGCTTAGCCCTCTCTCCTTGATCACATATTTCTTCAGTGTTCTGTCAAAGATGTACACATCAAAACCTGTGGCCACAGACTTTTCATTTGCAGCCTCCCCCACACGCCAGCTCACCTCGAGCGCATCACCGATCGCCAATTCAGCATTCGCTTCCGGTGTGACGATGGTGACTGCAGGCGGCAAGGTGCGCTCGCTGTCCACCACATGGAAGTTGATCCGACTCCACGCGGACACACCCCGAATATTCCTCGAGCGCACGAGCACAAAGTGGCGCGTGGATTCAGGTAATGCAGCTTCCGCGGACAGCTTGTATCGGCAGAGCCCGCCTGCATCACAGATATCCGCCGGCGATACCCCAATCTCTCTGACCACGTGTTTTTCTAGTGTTCTATCAAAAATACGTACATCAAAACCCGTGGCGATGGACTTCTCATTTGCTGCCTCGCCCACACGCCAACTCACTTCCAGAGCAGCACCGATCGCCAGCTCAACATTGTCTTCTGGGGAATCGATTGTGACAAGGGGCGGTAGGACACGCTCGCTGTCCATCACATCGAAGTTGACTCGAACCCATGCGGACACACCGCTAGGGTTCCTAGAACGAAGCGATACGAAATGATTCTTATATTCTGCCAAAGCATTCGCTGCTGGCAGTACGTAACGACACATTCCGCTCTGATCGCAGACATCCGTCGATGCCAGACCTGTCTCTTTAACCGCGTAGCTCTTCAGTGCTCGGTCGTAAAGATACACATCATAAGCGTCAGCAACGCCCGAGGCATCCGCCGCCCACTCCACCGCCACCGCCGCACCGATTTCGTATTCGGCCCCCGCCAGAGGCGAGATCAACTCCGGTACATCCGGTTTACCGTAGAGCTGATAACTTGAGCCGCTCCAACTCGAACTGTCTTGGCGCCCTTGGCTCTGTACCCGCCAGGTTCGCGCTGCGTTGGAATCCAGGTACGCGCTCGCCTCCAGAGCATATTTGCAGTGACCCGCTTGATTGCAGGCGTCCACACCGATGTTCGTATTACGGTAAACACTGGGGCTGTCGGGGGATTCGATGACGTCGACAACAAAGCCCTCTACTGCGCTGAGATCAGAAACACTCCACTCAAACACAACA
>JAWSVD010000522.1:0-1983 GCA_033852095.1 Granulosicoccaceae bacterium
TTTCTTCGGTCTTCATTTCCCAAAAGCTGTGAACAACTTCAGCAAGCTCTTCGGGCGGCTTCGATTCGGTGTACTGAACCGATTGTACGGTTTTGTCCACGCCGTCTTTGATTGGATCGTACATGGGGTTTGCGTGACCTTGTTGAGAGAGGGGGTTAACACTGAGATATTGACGACATGCCATTATGGACGCAGAAAAACCGGTGTTCAACGTGTATTGCAACCGTTTGTCTATTCGAAATTTCTCCTAATGAGCCTGCGGGGCGGCATGCAAAACAAGTCTCTTCAATGAGCCGTTTAGAGCGGTTAATGGGCTTGCAACCGGTTTAGGTCTCATTTTGCATGTTGCATTTCTCCGATGCTCGAAATGTCTCTGTGGAGCGACTAGGCATCTAAAGTGGATTTGCAGGGGTAGATACCTGTCTGGCACGGGGCATTGGCTGCATACCGAACACTGTTGTATTGCATCCCGTGTTCAAGGTCGAGCTGGAAAAACTGCTAGTGAGGTTGGGCAGCTGGTCGCCCGCGACTAGGCGTCTGTTTGCTCCCCGTTTGCGCGGAATATTCAGAAGTCTTGTCAGAGTAGGATTATATTTGGGCAGGGTGTGGCTCTGGTCTCAGTCGTTGTGTTAATTTATTTGCTACCGAGGTAAGTGGCGTAGTTTGTCATGTCCGTCGAAGGCCTCCATTTTTTAAAAAGCATTCTAGTTAATCCCTAACGCTGCGCAATGCGCACGATTTGGGAAGGATAATGTTTCAGGGTGCCGATGTTATTACAGGCGATCGCATCGAAGTGCTTGGGGGAAAAGCAATAGAACTTAGCTAACAGGGATTGTGGCGACAAAGTGAATTTAACAGAAAGCACAATACGTTCGGGCTTCAAATTACAACTAGAAGTAACCGATTTACTGGCTCATCGAGAGTTGGGCGAGAGCGCGGATAGTTTCGGGCGTTTTTTCCTAGGATTTGACACGTTATTCTTCAAGCATGGGGCGGAGCCTGCATTTGAAGCTGTTAGCGCGGCGTTGAGTTTGATGGTGCTGTCGCCAATTAAACGCTTATCGGTGTTGACCGCACTGCTTCGATTGGGCTCAATGCACTGTTCCGATCGGATCGGGCCTGTTCGTGAGGCGCTATTTGGGCTTGTAGACGCGGATCACGTTGAAATTTCGGTTGAGGCCTATTGCGCTGACATTAACCGCCATATCTGGAATGATCGCGCAGACCTAGCCGTTGCTGCATTGCTCGAACATCTATCGCGGCTCAAAGATATTGGCGCCACGATACCAACAGCCCTTTTTCTTGAGGCCGCGTTTACCTGTAATCGGTTTGAACGGCATTTTCTCGCGACAGAGTTTTCTTATCTTGCCTACAACCAGGCACTGAAATACAACTCTGAATATTCAATCGATCGCGCGCAATTTTTCATTCTCAACTCCAACCGACTTGCGGGAGAGGGAGGAAATCAATTGCGCGGTGGATATGCGCAGCAGGTTTTAAAGGTGGAGTCTGGAAACTCACAATCGTTTCATTTGAATCAATTTTTGACCGTAATCTTTGCATCGTTCACTGAGCTTGCAGGTGATTGCCCTGACATGAAAAGGGTTGACCGGTATCTGGGTTTGGCAAAAGATATAGGCCAGCCAAGATCTGACTATTGCCATAAAGCATGGTTGGCGGCAACCGGTTTGCAGGCTTACCATCTTAGGCGTAAAGCTACAGCTGATGATGCCCATGAAGAAATTTGGCGCTGCACGGACCGGCAGGATCGAGCCGTTGATCAAATGACGGAGCGGTTGGGGCTAAACTTGAAATCACAGAATGTTTACCAGCCTTTGAAGCCTATAGTGCCAGCTAAAAACTCAGAGTGGCAGGCGTTGCGGGAGTTTGCCCAAAGCGTTGCCTGAATAGACTACTAAGAATGAGCAGTCTTTTCAGCAGGCACTATTGTGGTGCCTGCTATAGCTAGTGCCCATCCATAAA
>JAWSVD010000523.1:0-6049 GCA_033852095.1 Granulosicoccaceae bacterium
CGCGTGCGCCGACTTGGGCCGCCTTCAGCGCTGCTCGTACGGCAGCTTCCACCACCGCGTGTACCTCCGCGTATCCCGCGGGCGCTTCGCCGATGGCGATCATGCGCGTCATGTCGCTGGGAAAGCCGTCTTTGCGGCCACCGATGTCGGTGACGATGACATCGCCGGGCTGAATTACGTAATCACCCGGTGCGTGGTGCGGGTGTGCGCCGTTGGCACCGGCCGCGACGATCACAAATTCGGTCGCCGCGCCTTCTTGGGCAAAGGCTGCGCGTATGACGTCGGCGAGTTCGCGTTCTGTCATGCCGGCCCGCGCGTTTTCGGCGGCGCTGAGCAGGGCCCTGTCGTCGATCAGTGCGTTCATTTTCAAGTGCTGGTATTCGGCCTCGTCCTTGTGCATGCGCATCCAGCCCAGGGTATCGAGGCTGAAGCTATGCTTGGCTGCGGGCAGCGCCCCCAATAACAGCAGAGCGAAGTCGGCGCGCATGGTCTCGTCCAGTGCGACGTGCTGGCAATCGCTCGCGTCGAGCGCCACGAGTGCGCTTGTCAGCGCAGCCTCCGGGCCATGCTCGTCGGCCCAGCAGTGCAGCGGGATGTCCGATTTGGCCATGACTTCTCCGGCGCTCAGCGCGGGGCAGAGCATGACCGCTGCGGATGCCGATATGAGCAGCAGGCAAGGGCGCTCGTCGGCGTGCGGGTGGAAGCCCAGCAGGTATAACATGTGCGTGCCCGGGCTTACGGCCAGCAGCTCGCTGCCCTCTATCTGCATGCGCTGGCGAAGTGTGTCGAGGCGGAGGCTGAGTATATCGCTCATGGGTTTCGGTTCCGGGAATGATGTGGGTTATTGTGATCCACAGTCTCTGCGGCTACAAGTGGTGCTCGTTAAAGGATAGGTACTCGCTATACGCGGCGGGCAGACAATGACCAGACTCTAGGGAGAAGACAAATGGTTTTAGGGATATTGGGTGTAGGGCATCTCGCCAGTTACGTGGTGCAGGGCTTGCGCCACAGCGGTGATCAGCGCCGCATTGTGCTGTCACCGCGCAATGCGCTTGTGGCGGCGGATCTGGCGCAGCGCTTCGATTGCGAAGTCGCACCCAGTAATCAGGCGGTGATCGACGTTGCGGACGTCCTGATGTTGGCGGTGCGCCCCGGTCAATACGAGAGCATGCTCTCGGGCTTGGCTTTTGTCCCCGGCCAGCTGGTGATATCGGTGATGGCCGGTGTTAGTTTGGCGCAATTGAAGGCGCAGGCAAACCTGCGGGACGCGACACTGGTGCGGTCATTGCCGGTGCAGTGCGCGGCAGTGGGGGCCGGGCCTGTGCCCGTGTTCCCAGGCCACGGCTGTGCCCAGTCGCTGTTGTCCCAGCTGGGGTCGGTGGTGGTTTTGAGCAGTGAGCAGCAGTTCGAGACAGCTTCAACCATTGGTTGCATGCACGGCTGGGTCTATCCCTGGCTACAAGAGATGACGGCATGGGCTCAGGCCCAGGGCCTGGATGCGGCTGTCGCCCAGGAACTCACTCTCGCGGCAGTGTCAGGCGCAATCGCCTACAGCGGCGAGCAGGGTGTTGGCAGCATGCAGCGCATCGGCGAAGGCATTGCAGGAGAGGGCACTTATACCTTGGCGGGCTTGGCGGTCTTGCAGCAGGGGCAGGGTTTGGCTGCATGGACAGAGGCCATGCAGTCGGTGACGCGGTCTGCATCTGAGGAGTCGGGCGAAGGTGGGGATTAGTCTTTGCTTTCCGCAGGGCACCTAGAGCGGATAACGGTATCGACCGACTAAGCGCAGGACTTAGATCTCGCCGAACCCCGCTGTGGCTATGCGCCGATTTCGCCCAGCGGAGGCAGTCGCCGTGAGGCGGTCGCAGCGGCTGCTGTCACCCAGTTTTTCCAGTGCTCCATGTCTTCGGCCTGCACGCGGAAGCTCGGCGCCGACAGTCCCAGCGCTGCCACGGGTGTGCCGCGTCGATCCAATAGAGGAGCCGCAATGGCAACAATACCGGCGAAATGTTCTTCGCGGTCGACGGCTACGCCCTGCGCTTTCACCTGCATCAATTCAGCGACGATGGCGTCCCGGTCGGTGATGGTCTGCGGGGTGAACTGGGTGATGGCGCAACGGTCCAATATGTCGCGCTGCTGCACGGTGTCCAGCTGTGCCAAGAGGGCTTTGCCCGGGGCACAACACCAGGCGGGAGCCTGACTGCCGATGCCGATGGCGGTGCGCAAGCTCTCGCGGCTCTCGATGCTATCGATGGCCACCACCGCTGTGTCGGCGGGCACATACAGCAGGGCGGTCTCGCCACTGCGCTCTGCCAGATCTTGCAGCAGGTCGCGGTTAAGGGAGCGCAAATCACTGTCGGCCCAGATGCGGTTGGCCCACTCCAGCAATTGCAACGCGCCGCGGTAGGTCTGCGTGGGGTTGTCCAAGCTGATCAGGCCCTCGCTGATCAGGTCGGCGAGGGTGCGGTGCAAGCTGCCTTTGGGCATGCCGCTGCGTGCGTGTAAGTCGCTGAAACGCATCGGCTCGCTGACACAGATCAATTGCAGCAGCCGCAGGCCGCGCACCAGCGCGCCTGTTTTAGCTTCACTGCTAGAGGGTGAGTCAGCCATGATTTGTTATTTGCCTTTTTTGGAACATTGTTCCATGATTGTGCGCTGTGAGCAATATGCTGTGCTCTCCGGCGGCTGGCGACTGCAGGATTCAGCGCTGCTGTCGTTAACCGCGCGCACCGCTTTTCTGATTTTATCCGAGCGAGAAACATGATTGATTTAGAAGCACTGCAGGCCCAGTTCTATGAGCGCTTCGGCGAGGGCGAGGCGCCGCGTGTGTTCTTTTCCCCAGGGCGCGTCAACCTGATCGGTGAGCACATCGATTACCACGGTGGCTTGGTATTGCCCTGCGGCATTGACCGCGGCACCGCGCTGATGATCCGGCCGAGCGGTGACGGCACGACCAAGCTCGCCTCCACTAACTTTGATCTGATCGCCATTCTCAGTGCCGAGCAGTGCAGGAAAAAGTTGGGCGAATACTGGGTGAATTACCCGCTGGGCGCGCTCTCCAAATTGCGCGAAGTACAGGCAGATCTGGGTGCTTTTGAGTGCCTGTTCAGTGGTGATATACCGAATGGGACGGGCTTGTCTTCTTCCGCTTCCGTGTTGGTGGTCATGGCATACGCCGTGAATGAACTCGCCGGCTTGGGTCTGTCACGCTTGGGTCTGGTGCGCTTGGCGCAGGCTGCTGAAAATGATTTCGTGGGCTTGCAGTGCGGCATCATGGATCAGTTCGCTGTCACCATGGCGGAGCCGCAGCACGCGATGCTGCTCGATTGCCAGAGCTTACAATACGAGCAGCAGCCGCTGCAGCTCGGCGAGTATTGCCTGCTGATTGCCAACTCCGGTCAACGCCGTGAGTTGGCCGAATCCGGCTACAACGAACGCTACGCGGAATCCAATGCGGCACTGGATAGATTGCGCTTGGCGGCCAGCCGCGAGATCAACTGCTTGACCGATCTGTCATCGCAGGAGTTTGAAGCCCTGGCAGCTGCTCTGGTCGATGAACCGGTGTTGGCAGCCCGAGCGCGCCATGTAATCGAGGAGAACGAGCGGGTGAAACGTGCGGCCAATGTGTTACAGGCGGGCGATTTGCAGGCCTTCGGCGTCTTGATGAGTGAATCACATGCCTCCCTGCGCGATCTCTACGCCGTCAGTACCACCGCAATTGACGCTCTGGTGGAGGAATCCATGGCGGTGCCCGGTGTGCTCGGCAGCCGCATCACCGGTGCTGGTTTTGGTGGCTGCACCGTCAGCTTGCTGCGTCGCGACGCGGTGGACACCTTCTGTGAGCAAGTCAGCGAGCGATACCGGGCGCGCACCGGTCTAGAGGCTGAATTTTTAGTGGTTGAGCCCAGTCGCGGTGTGCACGAGGTGCAGCTGTGAGTGCTGCAACAGGCAATTGGGAGCGCCGCTGGCACCCGCTGCGCAACGAATGGGTGATCATCTCGGCGCGCACCAGTGATCGGCCTTGGTCCGGTGCGGTGGTCGAGCAGTCTGTCAACAGCGCGCCGATGCACGACCCCGAGTGTTTTTTGTGCCCGGGAGTGACCCGCGCCGTGGGCACAGGGATGCCGATGTACGAAATGACATATGCCTTTGACAATGATTTCGCAACCCTGTCCGCCGAGGCGCCAGAAGTTAGCTCCCCGAGCCCCTTGAGCCGCCGCGATGTGGCCGCTGGACGCTGCCGCGTGCTGTGTTGGCACCCGCGCCACGACCGCAGCTTGGCGCAGCTGAGCGCGGATGAAATGCGCGCGGTCACGCAATTGTGGCAGCGCGAGTGGTCCGAACTCTCGGCCGAAGAGGGCATCGCCCAGGTCATGATTTTTGAGAACAAGGGCGAGGCGGTGGGTGTGTCGAATTTGCACCCGCACGGGCAGATATACGCCACGCCTTTTGTCAGTGACAATGGCCTGCGCATGCGCGACGCGCAGGCGGACTACGCGCGCACAGCCGGCGGCAACATGCTGCTCGATCTGCAGGTGGACCCCGCCTGGCAGGGGCTGCAAGTATTGCAGGGCGAGCACTGGGTGGCGCTGGTGCCCTGGTGCGCCCGCTACGCCTACGAGGTGTGGATTATCCCGCGTCAGGCGGCGGCGCACCTGGGAGATTTAGACGCCGCACAGCTGGATGAACTGGGTGCTGTATACCAGCGCTTGGTGCGCGGCTACAACGCCTTGTTTGGCGGCGAGGCACCGAACATCACGCTGTTGCACAATGCGCCCTGCGACGGCGACGCCGAAAATGTCCATTGGCAGTTCCACATCGCTTGCCAGCCGCCGCTGCGCGAGCCGGGCAAGCTGAAATTCCTGGGCGGCTTCGAGCAATCCGCGGGCAACATCGTCAACCCCATAGAGCCGGAGCGTGCGGCAGAGAACTTACGACTGGCTCTGGGGGGTGAAGGCTGGAGCTCTTGAGCTGAGCATTGCTCAGAAGCCAGTCGATAGCATTGCAGCGCTTAGTCTGTTGCTGCGTCTGGCACCGCCACTGAATCAATCGTCGCTGGGACCGCTCAATGAGCTCTGTGGCACTGACAGTGACACGGTAGTACCGCTCGGATTTGAATCCACCACCAGCAGGGCGTTGATTGCGAGTGCCCGGCGCCGCATGTTGTGGATGCCGTGGCCGTTGCCCGCCTCTGCGCGGCCCGTGCCATTGTCCATGACTTGCAGCGCAAGTCCGCCACTGCCGTCTCCCGTTGCCGTCAATGTGATTTGACTGGCGCCGCTGTGGCGAAGGGCGTTTTGCAGTGCCTCCTGAGTGATGCGCAACAAGTTGGCCGCTGTCGCCGGGCTCAGTGCCTGAACATTGGGCAGCTCGCTCGCCTGCCACTGAAAGCCTATGCCGAAACTGTCGCACTGACTCTCGGCCCGCTCCCTGAAAGCCGCCAATAAACCGATCAGGTCTTGGTGGGCGGTGTCCAGAGATAAAATCATCAGGCGCAGGTCGGTGAGCGCTTGGCGCGCGTGCAAGCTGATGACGTCGTTGTCGGGTTTGTTGCTGCTGGCGCTGGCAATGATGCTCATCAGTTGGCCCCCTAAGCCGTCGTGCATGTCCGAGAGGATGCGCTGGCGCTCGTCGGTGACTGTGCGCTGGTTCTGTATTTTTTGTTCCCGCTGAAACGCTTTCCGCAACTGTGACTCGCGTTGTTCCAGCTGGCTCTTGAGGGTAATGAGCATGTTGTCCAGCTGACTTTGAATCTGCACAAAACGGACGATGAGGATCAAGCCGATGGTGGTCAGCACAGGCAAGAATGCGTAGACCAGTAAAAAGTTGGAACGCTGGGTGATCAAGCCCATGATGATGCCAATATCGTGCAGTGCAAAAACGGTGGCCATCAACAAGGTGGTGAGCACCAGGGTAGGCTCGCGCTGACCGCGCCAAGCGGCACGCGACATGATGGTGATTCCCCACACCAGATGGACGCAGGACACGGGGATGAGCAGGTATTGCTCCATGCTCAGAAAGTGCTCTGAAGGCACGGTGGCAGAGAGCA
>JAWSVD010000524.1:0-1128 GCA_033852095.1 Granulosicoccaceae bacterium
CAGGCATCTGCTGGGTCAATACCTACAGAGCCATCTCGCCCATCGCCCCTTTCGGCGGGATCAAGCAAAGCGGCTACGGCCGTGAAGCAGGCATGCAAGCCGTGCTCGACTACACCCGCAGCAAAACGGTGTGGATCAATACGTCCGATCAGCCCATGGCCAACCCCTTTGTGATGCGCTGATTATAGTCATCGCTTAAATATCAAGCGCGGTACCTTGTAGGGCCGAATTTATTCGGGCAATGCCGCTTGGGGGTGTGCTTTTCTGCTTCGGTGTTGTCCAGCTAAAGCAAAACCTACAGCTGGCTTGGTGAAGTCCAGAACGTACCTGAAGGGCCAAGTGCGTCCCTCTGTAGGTTCGGCTTCAGCCGGAAAATAGATCGGCACGGCTCTCGCCACGAGGCACTCAGCGCGTGGCGATCTGTAGGTTCGTTCGGGCCGCGCAGGTCGGGCCGCGCAGGTCGGGCTGCGGGCTCAGGCTGCGAGCAGTTTTATTCGGACAATGTTGCTTGGGGCGGTGTTTCTTGGCGTAGCTCTGCCGGCTTGAAGGTTCACTGGCTTCGATGCCCTCTATCGCCGGGCGGCGACCTACTTTTTGTATGAACAAAACCTAGGGAAAAAATCACGCCCGCGTTCTCGTTTTGCTGCGCAAAACCACGGCGTTGCTCGGCTTGCCGGGGTCGCGCGGGAACTCGCTTCGCTCAGACATCCACGCCACTTATTCCCGCCAAGCCTGCGCTACTCGTTCGAGACCACAAGGGGGATAGACCGGCACGGTGATATTGCGGGCTTCAGTGATGCTGGGCAGGTCGGTAATTCTGCGGAGGGGGCATGCCGCGGAGGCGCCTGCGGCTTGTCCGCCCCTGCAGGGTTCTGTGATCACTGGCGCTGCGGCGATATTTGTAGGGCGAATAAGCTAAGCGCATCCGCGGCGATGTTGGCTTGGACGCATAGTTGACCGCCGTGCGCTGAGTTCGCCGATTTGAAGTTTGCCCGCCCTCAGCTGTGCCTACATGCCGCGAAGCAGTTTGATCCCACTTTATGCAACAAGTCTAAGCAAGCGATGTGCTGGCCCGCACTGTTTTGCTTGGCCGAGCTTATTGAGAGTCGAGCATTAGGGCTCCCTAAG
>JAWSVD010000079.1:0-9110 GCA_033852095.1 Granulosicoccaceae bacterium
AAATGGCCCTTAGCTACTTGACAAGAAGCGGAGAAGAAGTCATAATTCTCTGCTTAATGGCTATATAGCTCAGTTGGTTAGAGCACATCACTCATAATGATGGGGTCCCTAGTTCGAGTCTAGGTATAGCCACCAAGAATTCTCAGAGAAGCCGCCCACGGGCGGCTTTTTTGTGCCTGGAATTCGTTAAAACCTCTATACACGCGCTGCTTAGAGCCTTGAAGGTATCAGCGCTAGCTGCAGAGCCACTTCAGCCTCCTGGGTCATCTGAGATAAATGGCGGCACAGGCCAAGGTGTTCTCGCGGCTATTGCAGAGCGTGCGCTTTTTGTAGCGATGCGCGGCTTGCGTTTGAGTGAGTGAGTGGGCGGGAATTTGCGGCTGCTTCCGATCGACCGGCGTACATTAGTGGACGATGTTCTAGGCTTTCGCGTAAAGTGGCGGATGCCAAGTGGTACATGACATCAAAAAAATGAATGGCAGGCCTCGCAACCAAACCGAATATCAAAAAAGGGCGGACGACGATGACGTAGGCATTTTCCGGTTGTCTTGGCGGGATAAAGTGAGAATAATTCGCGTTCGCACTCTCTATCTAGAAATTCTAGCGTGCCGCATAGGCAGGATGGTAGCGTTAAGCGATTTCACCTAACAATGCAATTATCGAAACAGGAGATGAAATATGCCTTCAGTTACTATTCAACAATCACCAGGGCGTAGCAAGGAGCAAAGGCAGCTTCTAATAAAGCGAATTACAGAAGCTTTTGAGGAAGCGTACGATGTAAAGCCAGAATTAGTTACAGTGTTTTTTCAGAATATTGACGACGAACACTGGGGTAATGGTGGTCAGCTGCATTGTGATAAATCGTAACAATTACTTGCATGTTTTCACGTGCGAATATCGTGGTCATGTGAATATAGTTGTTACCTGCTGGATTTACGCTAAGCAAGCGCATAAAACCTCTATCTTGCTCATCAGTTTATACGGGCGTTAGGCCAGAAAGGAATCATTAGATTTGACGATAATTCCGGAAATAGAAATCTCTTCTGCAGAACATGACGCAATTACAAAATTGCGGAACTTATCCTTTCCATCCCACCAAGTTGCTCGGTCATACTACAAGCAACTCCCAGGCTATCGTTTTCTCAATTATAAAAACTGTGTTTTGGTGGGGTACATGGGGCTCGATTATCGGGTGATGAGTGCAGATGGCAGGGCACTAAAGACACTTGGTGTCATAGATTTCTGCGTTGCTCCAGAGTTTCGCGGCCAAGGCATTGGTTCATCAATGCTGGCGTACTTGAATGAATATGCAGTGCAAAAAGAGTTGGATTTTCTCGTTCTGATATCAGAGCAAGGAAGCATTTATCGTGATAATGGCTTCCAGAATGTTGAAACTGAGCATTCATGGCTCAGGCTGCATGAGCATCAGAATTACGGTGTTACTTCGGAGTTTATCAACGAATTTTACGTGAAACCGATGAGTTCTGAATCATGGCCTAAAGGCAAAGTGGATTGGTTGGGGTACATGTTTTAAGCAAACAGGTCTTGGTGTGCGCAGTTTAAGTAAATAGGCTCTTGGTTTTTTCGCAGGGTAAAATTCTAAGTTTTCACACAAAGCGCCGCCGAATACACCGGTGGTGAGTTTAGTTTGAGTTGCGACGAGTTACTTCAAAATCTGAAGTCCCCGTTTTCATAGCCATCTGCTGTATGGCAACAGCGCCAGTGTAGTCTTATAATTCCAGCTCCCTGCGCAGTACCTCCAGCCGTTCCATAACAATCACGCCGTCGTGGATGTTCGGCGCAGCCGTCTCCTTGCCTTGCAGCGCGGGGATCACATCGCCGAGCAGGGCGTGATAACCCTTGAAGTCTTCGTTGGCGGCGGCGGTGAAATTGGGTTGCCAGGTGAGGGTGTCGACACCGTCTTGTAGGCTCGCGCTTGCATCGTTGGTTTTAAAGGCGGGGTCGCGGTGCCAGCGCACGTTGATGATGTTGTCGACCTCGATGCGCTGGTGGTCTCCCATCAGCTCTATGCGCTCGACGGGGTTGCCGCGGGACTGGATGGTGCCCATGGCGATGCTGCCGATGGCACCGCAGGCGAAGTCCAGGTTGATGTGGAACAGCAGGTGGCCGGGCTTCTTTTCTACTTTGCGGGCAGTCAGGCGCTCCACCGGGGAGACGAGGTGTGAGACCAAGTCCATGTAGTGCACGCAGTGGTGCAGGAAGAAACCGCTGTAGTCCACGTTGCCGGCAAAGTAACCGGGGGCGGTCATGTAATATCCGCTCAGGCCGAGCACGTCGCCGAAGTCCCCTGATTTGAGGATGTTGTGCGCGATCTTGTTGCCGACAGAGTAGCGTTTCATGAAGCCCAGCAGCAGCGGCTTGCCGCTTTTCTCCGCAGCAGCACGCAGCTCTCTGGCGCCGGCTGCCGATGCGGAGGGGGGCTTTTCCATGAACACGGGCAGGCCGCGTTTTAGTGCTGCACTGCCAAACAGCAGGTGCTGATCGGGGCCGACTGCCATGCCGATTGCATCTAGGCCCTGTTGTTTGATCATCTCCAGCCCGTCGCTGTAGAGCTTCGTGACGCCAAATTGCCGGCCAGCGGAGGCTAGGCGCTCGGCGTCGATGTCGCAGAGTGCCGCCAGTTGCACGTCGTAACGTAAAAATTGTGACAGCAGCATTTCTGTGGCGTGGGTGCCGCAGCCGATCCAGCCGATTTTTAGGCTCATCGTCTGTGGCCCGCCAGCAAGAGATGTGATTTTAAGAAGGCCACTGACTGGGCCAGTCTGTCCGATTCGTCTTCGTGGGGGGGGCGCCATTGTGCGATGGGCACGCCGAAGCGGTCGTCGTCGCGGCGGAAGGGCTCCAGCGATATGGGGCCTTCGTAGGCTACCTCTCGCAGTGCGCGGCACACATCGACCCAGTCGATGGAGCCGGTGCCCAGAAAGCCGCGGTGATTTTCGTTGGCCTGGAAGTGGCCTATGCGTTTGCCCGCTAGGCGAATCGCCTCGGCGATGGAGGCTTCTTCCATGGCCATGTGAAAGGTGTCGAGCATGATGCTGAGACTGGGGTGATCGACGGCGTCCAGTATTTCCATCGCCTGCTGGGTGGTGCAGAGCACGTCGCTTTCAAAGCGGTTCAGGGGCTCTAAGCCAAGCTTGATATTGTTGGCGCCGGCGTATTCGGCTGCTTTGGCCAGTGCCTCTACGCAGCGCTCTTTGCGAATGCTGCGCTGATCATCGCTGACAGGCTGAGGTGCTCTGCCCGCGAAGACCAGCGGGTTACCGGTGAGCGGGCCGCCCACGATCGGAGCGCCGAGCTCTGCTGCGACGTCGACGGCGTATTTCAGGTAGTCGAGACCTGCTTGTCTTGAGGCAGCATTGTCTGAGCAGATGTTTCGATTGAGGTTGACTCTGGCTGCCAATACCACGTCTAAGCCAGATTGATCCAGCGCCCGGCGGGTGTGGGTCAGGTTGATTTCATTCGGCTCGGGCACCAGCAGCTCGATGAAGTCAAAACCTAAGTTACGTATCTGATCAAAGAGGTGAAAGTGCTCGTCGCTGAAAGGCCGAGCGTATTGCATCGAGATTATGCCGATTTGGTTCATGCTTGTGTCCATTGTTTTAACCTTTCACCGCACCTTGGGTCAGGCCGCCAATCAGTCTGCGCTGCACAATAAGAAATAGAACAGTGGCCGGCATCGCGCCCACAATACCGCCGGCTGTCAGCAGTCCCCATTCCACCTGGTACTCGCCGATCAATGTCTGAATGGCGACGGTGATGGGGCGCACATGGCGACCGCCCAGGGTGAGGGCGTAGAGGTATTCGTTCCAGGCGGTGATAAAGATGTAGATGCCGGTCGCGACAATGCCGGGCGCACACAGCGGCAGCACAACACGCATCATCGCCCCCAGACGGGTGCAGCCGTCGGTCATGGCGGCCTCGTCCAGTGACTTGGGGATGCCGTTCATGTAGCTGGTCATCATCCACACGGAAAACGGGATGGCGATGGTGGAGTTGGCAATGATCAACCCCAGGTGCGAATCGAGCAGATTCAAGTTTTTCATCAGCACAAACAGTGGCAACATCAGCAAGATGATGGGGAACATGTTGATCAGCAGAAACTGCAGCAGCAGGAAGCGCTGCCCCTTGAAGCGGAAGCGTGAAAAAGCGTAGGCGGCTGTCACGCTGAGCGACAGGCCGAAGACGACCGTGCCCGATGCGATGATGAGCGAGTGCAGCATGTTGTGGTGAAATCCGACGGTGCGAAACAGCCGCAGGTAGTTTTCCACGGTTGCGTTGACGATGGAGGGGCCTTCGGTGAACATGGCCTTTTCTTGGGTCAGTGAGGTGGCGACCATCCACAGATAGGGGCCCAGTGTGAAGGCCAAAATCAACAACATCGGGATGTGCAGACACAGCAGCCGTCGGATTTTGGATTGATTTTGAACCATGCTTAAGCTTCCTTTTCCGCGCGGCGAACGTAGAGAATGACGAAGACCAGCAACAGCAGCGTGAACAGCACGGCGATGGCAGAGCCGTTGCCAAAATCCAGCCCCGAGCGCGCTGTGACAAAGGCGTAGAGCGGCAGGGTGTAGGTGGAGTAGCCTGGGCCGCCGCTGGTCATGACAAAGATCACGTCCAGGGAGTTGGCCACCCAGATGATGCGCAGCAACACGGCGGTCATGACCACACCGGCGATGCCGGGTAGGGTGATGTGCCAGAACTGGCGCAAGGGGCTCGCGCCGTCCAGTGAGGCGGCTTCGTAGTAGCTGCTGGGGATAGACTGCATGCCCGCCAGTATCATTACCGCAAAGAAGGGAAAACCCTGCCAGGTGAGGGTCACGATGATGGCGTAGAGCGCGGTGTCGGGGTCGGCGAGCCAGGGCACCGCCGTCTTGATGATGTCCAGGCGCAGCAGTATGTCGTTCAGCACACCGTAATTGGAGTCGTATATCCAGACCCACATCAGGGCGATGACAACGCTGGGCAGAGCCCAGGGGATGATGATCAGGGCGCGCGCCACCGGGCGCCAGAAGAATTTTTGATTCAATAAAAGAGCGGTGACAAGCCCCAAGATCAGTTGCGCCGGCACCGTCAGGCCGATCCAGATGACTGTGTGTTTGAGGGAAATCCAAAACACTTCGTCGTTGAGCGCCGCGTAGAAGTTCTGCAGGCCGACGAATTTTATGTCGTTGGGCTTGTATAAAACGTAGTCGTGCAAGCTCATCCAAGCTGCCTGCACCATGGGGATAAAGACAATCGCAAGCGTCACCAGCACGGCGGGGGATAGCAGTGCGTAGGGGAGGATTTGTCTGCCAAGACTGGACGGTGTCGTGCTCGACATGTGAATTTCTCGGCTCCATATTTGTATTGGGGAATATTTTTGTTCTTGCTCTACTGAGCGCGGCTCGCTGGATTGCTGCTGTGCTCAGCATGGGGTGTTGATCTGCTGGCCTGAAGCTTATTCTGTCGCCTTCACTGCGCTGTGTTTGGGCTTGAGGGGGTGAGCGAATGGCTCACCCCCCACGGTCCTGCGCAGGCTATTGGTTATAGAGTTCGTCGATAGCCGTGTTCATGTCTTCAGCGGTTATCTCGCCGATCAGTGCGCGCTGCATGTTGATGGGCCAGACAGTGTTCACAAAATCCGAGGTCTCCGGCACATTGGGCAGCAGATGGGCGAAGGGAAGGGACGCGACGGTGGCGTCCACAAAACGCTTGTCGTGCAGTGTCCAGTTCGCGGAATCACTCTTGGTCACCGGCAGCTGGCCTGTCGCCTTGTTGAAGGTGGCGTTGTGGCCTTTGGACGACAGAAAGGAGATCCACTTCCACGCAGCTTCCTTGTGCTCAGCCGAGGAGAATATAGCCGTGGATTCATCGCCAAAAGCAGTCCAGCGCCCGCCGTTGCATTCAGGAACCGGGGTCGCGGAGACCTTGTCGCCCAGCGCCTCAACCATGCCAATGGATGAGCCCACGTGGTGAATTGTCATCGCTGTTTTTCCGGCCTTGAAGGCGCTGATGATCTCTTTGAAACCGTCGTTGGGTGCGGAGGGCGGAAAGACGCCGTCCTTTTGAAACAGGTCGAGCACGAACTGTGTGCCGGCCACGGCTGCTTCGCTTTGCAGCGCGCCTTTTTCGAAGTTCGCCTTGCCGCCCAGCGCAAGAGTAGCCCAGTGATCGTGGCCGCCCTTGGCGCCGCGTAAGCCAAAGCCGTAGGTGCCGTCTTTGCTCAAGGCGATGGCTACCTCGCGAAAGTTCTCGCAGGTGGTCGGCGGCTCGAGGCCTGCGGCTTCAAACAGATCCGCTCGGTAATACAAGTAGAGCGCGACGTATTGCAGTGGCAGGTAATAGCTGCCACCGTCGTTGCCACGCGTGATGTCGAGCAGATTGTCTTGTATTTCAGATTTGCCGTCCCAGTTTTCAATGAATTCCTCGATCGAGGCGAGGGCGTTCATTTCCAGTAAACGAGGTTGCGCGAACATCTTCACCATGGCGGCGTCTGGCGCGCTGCCCGCGGCTATCGCGAGGTAGAGGTTGTCGTAGTAGCTGTTCCAAGGGATGTTTTCGGCATCAATAGTGATGCCAGGGTTTTCGGCTTCAAATTGCTGCACCAAGGCTGTCATGGGGTTGTCAGGGTTGTCAAAATGAAACCAGAAATTAACAGTCTCGGAGGCGCTGGATATCGTAGAGTAGACTGACATGGCCGCTGTCAAGGCGGCAACCAACAGTTGTTTCTTCATGATTTTACTCCTCGTGCTCGTGCATTTAGTGAGTGTTATGTGCGAACTTTCTGTATGCCTTTCCCGCCTCAGCCGTGGCGCTGCACGCCACATCCAGCCGCTGAGTCATCTGTAAAAATCCGTGTACCACGCCGGGTACTGTGTCCAGCTGTTCGTCCCGTCCAAGGCTCTGCAGGCGCGCGACGAGCATCTCACTGTCAGAGCGCAGTGGGTCTATCTCCGCCGCATTGAAATACAAGGGCGGCAGGCGCTTGAGGGCCGCATCGCTTGCCAGCAGCGGCGAGACCCAGGGCTCGCTGTACTGCTCTGCCTCGGCGTACCAGCCGATGTAGCGCTGCATCTTGTGCCGGCTGAGGCCGGGCCCGTCGGCAAACTGCAAGTAGGAAGGGGTGTCGAAATCCGTGCCGAAGACACCGTAGAACAGCAGCGCAAAGCCGGGCGCGTGTGGCGCTGGCTTGTCTTGCTGTCGCAGCAGCGTCGCGAGCACGAGGTTCGCACCCGCGCTGTCGCCAGCGAGTGCCAGTGGCCCCTGTGTCCAGGGGCAGCGGCTGTAAATTGTCGATAACTGCTCGCAGGCACTGACGCAGTCGTCCAGCCCCGCTGGGTAGGGGTGTTCAGGGGCGAGTCGGTAGTCCACGGAGAGCACAGCGCACTGTGACTCAATGGCCAGCAGCCTGATGAAGCGCTCGTGGGTAGAGGTGTCGCAGAAGGCGAATCCGCCGCCGTGGATAAACACGATCAAACCATGCTCACGCTGCAGCGGACTGAACAGCTGTGCCTCGATCGGGTGCCCGGTGTCGCCCTCAAAGCTGAAGTGATCGACGCGCTCGAGCTCCGGCAGATCGATGTTCCAGCGCTGGTTGGCCTGCGCCGCCATCGCTCGCCCCTGTTCCGGGCTCAAGGTGGTGGGATCGCACAGGTCGGCGTCCTCAATAGCGAGAGCGTTCAGTATCTGCTGCATGGGCTGGCTGGGAATGCTCACGGTGATGCAATCCTCTTCATGGTTTTTTTGCCGCGGTGATGGCATCGGCGGAGATCGCCTCATCGGACAAGATGTTCGAGCCGAAATCGACAACCGTGGTGATGTGTGAGGACAGGGCGTCATGGGCGCGCTGCGCGTCACCTGAATCGAGGGCCTCCAGAATCGGCCAGTGCCGCTCTGCGGTGGTGATCAACGGGACTTGGCGTTTCGAGTTGAGAATTTTAAAGCGGTGGTTGTGGATTAAGCAGCGGTGCAAGATGGGCTCTACGCTCGGCAGATTGGCCTCTTCGTAGAGCCGCATGTGAAAGCACTGATCCAGCTGTGAGAGCTTGTATTCGTCGTCTGCTTGAGCGGCCTCCACCATTTGCTGCACCAATTCGCACAGGGCGCGGTGGGTCAATTGGTTGTAGCGCTCGACAATGCGCGTCACCCCACGGCATTCGATGTCGTGGCGCAGCTTGATCAGTTCAATCATGTCGTCGCGCAGGCACTCGGTGACGAGTGTGCCCCGGTGCGGATAACGGACCACCAGTCCCTCTTCGTGCAGCGCAAGCAAGGCCTCGCGCACGGTGCTCTGGCTGCACTCAAAACGTCTGGCCAGCTCGAGCTCGAGCAGGGCTTCTTTGGGGGGCTGCAGCCCGAGCACGATCTCGCGGCGCAGGACGTTGCCTATCCACTTCGAGCGCTTGCCCGTTTTTGCAGGGGCGGGCTCAGGCTTGTTGTTGAAGCTCTCTATGGCCATGTGCGGACTTTGCTTGATCTGAAAAAATGATATTGATACATTATCGATAATGAAGTGATAATGCAACATACTACCAATTCACATCTCGATAACCCGGAAAGGCCAACATGGCGAGTATCACGCTTGAGAACATCGTTAAGGATTACGCGGGCACAAAAGTTATACACGGCATTGACCTGTGCATAAAAGAGGGTGAATTTGTCGCGTTTGTGGGGCCATCGGGCTGCGGCAAAAGCACGCTGTTGCGCATGATCGCCGGTCTGGAGGTGATCACAGACGGGGTCATGAAAATCGGCGACACGGTGGTCAATGCCGTCGAGCCACGCGATAGAAACGTGGCGATGGTGTTCCAGGATTACGCGCTCTATCCGCACATGAGTGTGGGAAAGAACATCGGCTTTGGCTTGAAAATGCGCGGCGTGAGCGAGGCGGATACCGCCCGGCGCGTGAGCGAGGCGGCTGAGGTGTTGCAAATCTCACATTTGTTAGAGCGCAAACCCGGTGCGTTGTCGGGCGGTCAGCGCCAGCGGGTGGCGATGGGCCGCGCTATTGTCCGTGATCCCGCTGTTTTCCTCTTTGACGAGCCCCTGTCGAACCTCGACGCCAAGCTGCGGGTGGATATGCGTGTGCAGATCAAGCGCCTGCACGC
>JAWSVD010000525.1:0-956 GCA_033852095.1 Granulosicoccaceae bacterium
GGTGGTGCGCACGCTTAACTGCAGCGCCTTCTCGGATCAGCCACCGATGCAGGTCTATTACCGGTTGCTGGCCTTTGGCATCTACCTGTGCTCGATCAGCACCATGCACCGTATTCTCCGCGCCGAGAAGATGAACGGAGAGCGCCGCCAGCAGCGACCGAATCAGCACAACGCCATCCCCCGCCTCCGGGCGAGCAAGCCTCATGAGGTCTGGGCGTGGGACATCACCAAGCTGCCGCTGCAGCAGCGCGGTGAGTACTTATCCCTCTACGTCGTCATCGACCTGTTCAGCCGCTACATCGTGGCGTGGATGCTCTCGACCAAGGAGAACAGCGGGCTGTCTACCCAGCTGATGCAGGAAGCAACGGCACGCTATGGCATCGAGCCAGACCAGCTCACGGTGCACCAAGACCGGGGCGTACCCATGACCGCTCACTGCTACCTTGACGTGCTGAGTGAGCTTGGCGTCACCGCCAGCCACAGCAGACCACGGGTATCGAACGACAACCCGCACAGCGAGAGCCTGTTCAAGACAGCCAAATACCAGCCCGACTACCCCGGGCGTTTCGCCAGCTACAGCCATGCTCAGCAGTGGAGCGAGGAGTTCGTTGCGTGGTACAACTTTGATCACCACCACAGCAATCTAGCAGGCTTTACGCCCCATCAGGTCTTCACGGGCGAGTGGCAGCCTTTGAACGCTGAGCGCCAGCAAGTGCTCGATAAACAACACCAGCAGCACCGCAATCGTTTCGTCAACGGCGCGCCAAAAGCGACTGCACCGCCGTCCGTTGTCGAGATCAATCCAGTGATCGATGAGCAGGGTAAGCACGACCGCTCAGGGCCGGTGAATTTCGCCACACTGAGTCGGGCAAAAAAGTAATTTAACTTCTGCCTAACCGGTACAAAACAGGTTGACACATTCCGGAAGGGTGCAGGTAGGCGCGCGGCACGCGTGG
>JAWSVD010000526.1:0-4828 GCA_033852095.1 Granulosicoccaceae bacterium
ACAACATTTGATCCATGGTCACATGGCCGAGGTTCATCGGGTCACTGCTGCGGTCGGTGATATTGACCAAGGTGTCCAGCCGCAACGCGATGCCCAGCTCTTCGCGGTAGATGCCGTCGGCAATGGCTAAGACCGTGAGTGCTTCAAACAGACCACGTCCCGAGTTATAGGCATTGAACTGGCTGTCCAGCACCGTACTGATAGGCGCCACGCGCGTCACGGGTAATCGCTGGTAGTCGTCCGCGCCGCTGTCCGCTGCGAGCGTTAGTCCTGCTGTCGCGTTGGGCGGCAACACCGAATCATCGTGACCATCGCTCTCACCGTCTGATTGCAAGGCTGGGTTGTAGTTGGACATGGTGCCCGTCACGGTGTCTGTTTTCAGGTCATAACGTTTGCCCCGGCGAGAGACCAATCCCTGCACGCTGCTGCCATTAAACACTGCGCGTACCCAAGACTCGGATATGCCTTCAACAACGCCATCAAAGACTTGAATGGACGAGGCGTCGAAAACGCCGCCGTTCACATCTAAAAATCGTGTTTTTGCAGTGATAAGCGCAGGATTGAGCAGCACGGTCACGCTCTCGCCGGCGATGGTCAACGTCACGCGTCGCTCATAAGCCCCGCCGCTGAGCATGGATTGCTCGACAATTTTGGTGGAGACAAGCTCCTGTGTTTCGATGGCTCTGATGCGTTGATCGGCCCGATCAAACCACAGCCGCGACTGATAGGTATTGCGTGGCAGGGCAAAGCCCAGCAGCTCTATGTTCAGTGAGGCGTGTTTGTTGCGAAGCTCTTCGAACTGTTTTTTCGCAGCGGCAGTTTGGCCCATCTGCTCGAGAATGATCGCGTCCACGTACAGGCTTGCGTCCGTGTACGCGCTGTCCGGCACGCGCCGGCGCAGCTCCGCGAGCGCCTGCTGAGCAACGTCAAATTCAAAGCGGTCCATGGTGTAGATGTAGCCGCGCAGATAGAGCGCGTCGTCCAGTAAATAACTGCCTGGATAGGTATCAATCAGGCTCTCGAGGGCGAACAGGGCTTCTTCGCTGTCGCCGTTGGCGCGCGCATCCAGCGCTGCCAGATAGAGCGCAGTATCTTCATCGGCCGTGCGCGTCGATGCCTCTTTCAACACCGGGAGCTTGTATTTAACGCGGTCGTAATTCGCGCTGGTCTTCTCCGCCTGCGAGATATAATCACGGTAGAGTGGCAAGGCCTGGGCGTAGTCACCTGCTCGCTCGTAAGCCAACGCGCTCTGGTAGAGCGAACTCAGACTGTTCGCTGTGGACACCGCACTGAACAGCAGTACCGCTGCCAGCATGCAGAGCTTCAGAATTTTCATGCAGCAACGCATCGCAGAATTAACCTTGCTCGGTTTTAAAGTAGTCCAGTGCCTCACGGCTCTGCGAGATCGCCTGTTTCAGTTCGTCCACGTTGTCTGATTCGAGCAACAGGGGCGCTCGCGCCTTGTCCATGTGGGTGCGAAGCTTGGCGCTGGAATCGGCGAGTGTATTGAACACTTCACTGAATTCACTGTCTTTGCCCTTGCGCACCTGCACTGCAAAGTTGCCCTCGCCTATCTCGCGGATGACACGGCGCAGCGCCATGATCGGTCCGCCCAATTTGCGCACAATGTATATGCCCGCGCCCAGCGTCACGGCCAAGTTGATGAACAGCATCAGCAGCAACCATTTGCCCAACATGGCGCTCATGCGCGGCACGTTCTCATCCACCGACTGCATATCTTCAGAGACAAACATCAGCGGCGAGACGCCCTGCACCATGCTGCCGAGCATGTAGTGGTAGAAAAACCCCAGCAACACCGTGGTGAGCCCCACGTACAGAGAGGTGAACATCAGTACGCGGCGAACTTCACGCGCCTGAAAGGTTTGATCGCGCAGCAGCGCCAACAAAAAATGGTGATCGGATGCGCGGGCCATGCCAGCGATTTCCTTATATGAACGGGCCTGCTGGCTGTATCGACCATTGGTATACCCCACTTGAATGCGACTCCGTACGGCGCCCCTGTGAAACTTCCTGCGCAATGTCGGGTGAGAGTGCTAAAATGATCGGCTTTGTTGTCGAGGCAGACCGATCATATGCAAGCGTACTTTCCGGGCCAGCGGTGCATCAGTGATACAGAGGCGGAGCTCGGGCTCGGGATGGTGTTGGAGTTCGACGGCCGCCGCGTGACCATCGCCTTTGCCGCGGTGGAAGAATCCCGCACTTATGTGGCTGACAACGCGCCCTTGACGCGCCTGCGCTTTCTGCCAGGCGACAAGATCGAGAGCGGCGAAGGCTGGTGGCTGACCGTCGAGCAGGTGGAAGAAGTCGGTCCCCTGCTGATCTACCACGGGCTGCGTGATAACGGCAGCCAGGCAGCCCTGCCCGAGCAGCGCCTGAGCGAGCGTGTGCAATTCAACCAGCCGCGCGAGCGCTTGCTGGCGGGTCAGATCGAGCACAACCGCTGGTTCAACACCCGCAGCGAAGCGCAACAGCTCTACCACCAGCTCAAAGCCTCCCCCCTGCACGGCCTCTGTGGTGTGCGCGGCGATCTGCTGCCGCACCAGCTCTACGTGGCCCAGTCCATCAGCGAGCGCGAGTCGCCGCGGGTGCTGCTCGCGGATGAGGTCGGTCTGGGCAAGACCATCGAGGCGGGCATGGTGATGCACCGCATGCTGCTCAACGACCGCATCAAACGCATATTGGTGGTGGTGCCCGAGGCACTGCAACACCAGTGGCTGGTGGAAATGTTGCGGCGCTTCAACTTGGCCTTTAGCTTGTTCGACGCGGACCGCCTGGAGGCGATGCAGTCATCGGCGCCTGTCTCACTCGAGGATGCACTGTTCGACAACAGCTTCGAGCTCGAGCCACCCAGCAATCCCTTCACCGAACAGCAGCTGGTGCTCTGCAGCATGGATTTACTCTGCGATCCAGAGTCAGGTGATCTGGCGTTAGACGCGGGCTGGGACATGATCGTGGTCGACGAGGCGCACCATTTGGCCTGGGCTGATGGCGAGCCCAGTGCCGCTTATCAGGCTGTGGAGCGACTGGCCGCGGAGACACCGTCGGTGCTGCTGCTCACCGCTACCCCCGAGCAACTGGGCAGCGAGAGCCACTTTGCACGCCTGCGGCTGCTCGATTTCGACCGCTACCCAAGCCTCGCTCAATTTCAGCAAGACCAAGACAACTACCAGCAAGTTGCCGCCGCTGCCGAGCCCCTGCTCGGCGATGAGCCCCTGTCCGCAGAACAGCAAGCACAGCTCAACCAGTGGCTGGACTCAGCTGGCCAAACGCTGCTCGCTGACCCAGCGCTGGACACCGAGGGCAAGCGCACGCTGGTCTCCACACTAGTGGACCGCAACGGCACCGGCCGTGTGCTGATGCGCAACACCCGCGCGGCGGTCAAGGGCTTTGCCCCGCGCGTGCTGCAACAACATGCGCTGACGCCCGCCGATGCGGATGCTGGCGCTAGCTGGTGGCGCAACGACGCACGGGTGCGCTGGTTGATCGACACCCTGCGCGCCAACTACCCCAGGCGCTACCTGCTGATCTGCGCCAGCGTCGAGACGGCCTTGGACATCGCCGAGGCGCTGCGGGTGCTGGCCGGCATCGTGCCCTCTGTCTTCCACGAAGGCATGAGCATCCTTGACTGCGACCGCGCCGCCGCGCACTTTGCTGACCCCGAGTCCGGTGCGCCGGTGCTGATCTGTTCCGAGATAGGCAGCGAAGGCCGCAATTTTCAGTTCGTCAGCGATTTGATCCTGTTCGACCTGCCCAATGCGCCCGGCCTGCTAGAGCAACGCATAGGCCGCCTGGATCGCATCGGTCAGCGCAATACCGTCAAAATCCACGTGCCCTACCTCAGCGGCTCCCGCGAAGACAAGCTCTGCCAGTGGTATCACCGCGGCCTGGACGCCTTTGAGCAGACTTGTACCGTCGGCGAAGCCGCCCTTGCAGAAGTCGGTGATCAGCTGGCCCAGGTACTGACGGCAGATTCTGCCGCAGACAAGCTCGAGCAGCTGATTGATCGCACCACTGAGCTCAGCGCCGATTTGCGCCAAGCCCTGGAGAACGGCCGAGACCGCCTGCTGGAGCTGAACTCTTTCGACGAGCCGCGCGCACTCGAACTGAAGCAGCAGATTGAAGCATTGGAAGAGACCTCACCCTGGGATTTCTTCGAGCGGGCCGCCGATTGTTTTGGTCTGGAGATCGAACAGCTGTCGTCCTCGCACCACAGCATTCAAATAGGCTCACGCAGCGAACTGCCCTCCTTTCCGGGCCTTGGCAACGACAGCATCATCAGCGTCACCTGTGACCGCGAAACGGCCCTCGCCCGCGAGGACGTCGCCTTCATGTCTTGGGAGCATCCGCTGGTGTTGGGCGCCATGGAGATGCTGATTGACGGCGACCAGGGCAAGGTATCGGTGGCAGCACTCAAAGCCCAGCCTTTCAAGGCCGGGGAGATCCTGATCGAGAGCATCTTCTCCGTGCACTGCCAGGGCGCACAGCGCCTGGGTTTTAGGCGCTACATGGGCCACACCTTGCAACGCTTTTTGCACACCAGCACCGGCTTGGACATCGCATCCAAAGTGCCGCAAACCTGGGTGGCGAGCCGCGCGGAGACGGTCAAGAAAGGGGTGGCACGTCAGCTGGTGGAATCACAGCAAGCAAGCTTGGTGGATCGCATCAGCGCGGTGGAAGCCCAAGCCGAAGAGCGACTGCCCGAGCTGCGCCAAGCTGCGCAACAGCGCATGCGTGACGAACTGGGCGCAGAGCTGAACCGCATCAAAGCACTGAAAGAAAACAACCCCGCGATACGGGACGATGAGAT
>JAWSVD010000080.1:0-19049 GCA_033852095.1 Granulosicoccaceae bacterium
CGGTTACGAGTTGTATTTCAGCGCCGCCTTTGAAAACCTGGTGGCTTATGCCGAGGGAAAAACGCAAAATTTAGTGAAGATTACCGACAGCTGAGTGGGTGGCTGGACAGTCAGGCTTAGCCGTCAGCGCGCCCCCGACGTGGGGAAGCGCCTAAGAGCAGGCTGGACTAGCTGTTGGGGTTCACCTGAATGGTCGCGTAGGCCAGCAAGCTACCGTCGCTATTGCGTTCGGTGCTCAGTAGGTTGTCCTCATAATCAGTGCCAAACACGGTATCCCGCCCTCCCGCCAGTGGGGTGTCCTGCTCGCCGCGGGCACTGTACAGGCCATGCGTTGTGCAGATTTCCGCGGCGAAGGCGTCCGCATAACAAAGCTGTGAGATAACACTGTCCACACCGTTGTCCACGCTGAAATGGATATGCAAGGTACGACCTGAATACCAGCCAGGAAAGTGGGTTTTGAAATTCACGCGGCCGCTAGCGTCCGTTGTGAGCGCGCCGCGGTACCAAGTGCTGGACTCTGCTGCTGTGTCCCCACCGGTACAAAAACCGCTGGCAAAGCGCGAGCTGTCGTTGCTGTTCGAAGTATCACCGGAATAGCCGCCGCGCACATCGCAGTGCCACACGGCTAGCTCCCAACCGGCCAGAGGCTCGCAGTTAGCGTCAATCAAGCGCAGGCAGAGCTGCATGGGCAGCCCGCTGAGACCGCTGGATATATCATCGCGCTGATCGACGCCAAAATAACAGGGGCCCTCGGTGGTGGGCTGTATCAAGGACACTTGGCAGGCAGAGCTGTCACTGAACACAGCGTCCTCGGGGTAATCGACCGTGATCAGGCTTGTATCGCCGCTGGCCCAGGCCTCGCTTGAACCGCCCTCTCCGGTGTTTCCCCGCTGTTTTCCTCTTCAGTGTCCGCACTGCTGTCACTGTCGCAGCTCTGCAGCATGAGCAATGGGCTCAGGAGCGCGCCAGCTGCAATGCCTTTGATCACGGTTCGACGGTTTTTATCGATCAATTTCATTATATATCTCAAGTGTTTGGCTGCGCAGGCGTGTCGACGCGGAAATCACATGCCAGGATTTCAGGTCGCTTTTTTAGAGAGAATAATGCAAGAATAAGGACTGAACGTGGAGTTTTAGCGTGATGCGTGAGCCGAGCTCAACCGAAGCAGATTGGCAGCCCGCATTACTCACTAGCTCGTGGCGGGCGAGCCTAGCTCGCGGGCGACAATGGTGATCAGGGGGTCAGCCGAAGCAGGTCGTCGTGCCGTCACTCAGGGCGAGTAGATGCAGGGGAACCAGTCTTGTCTAAGGCTTTGGCCATCACTCATGCTGTGGTTGGGGAAGGGTGGAGAGGTCGGGCCAGGGCGGGTGACATAACGGCAGTCGTCTCCGAGCAGGCGCAGGGAAAATGCACGTCGGCGATTGCTGGACTGGTTTCCGCGTGCGCCGTGTAAAGTCCGGAAATCAAAGGCCACGGCGTCTCCGGGCTCCATCTCCCATTCCAGGATGCGCATGCCCTCGGCGTCCGGATCCGGAACGGGGATGAACTCGCCCTTTGCCGGGTAAAAATCCTCCTCCGACAACCAGCGCGTCGGAAGCACCGGCTTTGGCCAGCGGTGAGAGCCGGCGACACAGCGCAGCGAGGCGGCTTTGACGGGGTCTACAGGGCACCAAAAGCTCAGCGTCTGTTCGCCCTCGACAAAATAGTAGGGCGAGTCTTGGTGCCAAGGCGTCGTCTTATTTGTGCCCGCTTCTTTGACCAAAACGTGTTCATGGAAAAGCTGAACACGCTCTGATTGCATCAGCTGGGCCGCGACCATTCCTGCCTCTGATTCCTCTATGACACGAACAAATTCAGGGATACGAGACCAGTTACAATAGTCGTCAAAGAAGCGCCCCTGCTCTCCTGGTTTGAGGTTCTCGGCCGAATAGCTTCCCGGCTCACACATATTTCGCTCGATGCCCGCACGAATCAGCGGCACCCAAGGCTTGAACAACCCTTTGATCAGGACGGCGCCGTCGCGTTTGAACGACTCAACCGTTCCATCATGGATACTGATTGGTGGCGACATGGTGGCTCTTCCTGTTGGTGAAAGGTGCTCAGGCTGTGTTGGCTGAAGAGACTGGCACAGCCTGCGTTTTTACCAGGCGAAGGGATGCCAGGCCCGAAATCGCGGTGATACTGAGGCCAGCCAGGGCCAGCGTGTCCGGCCATTCCCCGAACACCCAGATCCCAATCAACGTGGCCGAGATCAGCTGGCTGTAGATCAGCGGGGCGATGGAGCCCGCTTCGTATTTTCTATGCGCGACAATTAACAGGTAGTTCCCCGCCGTGGAGGTCAGGGCGCTCAAAACTAACAAAGCGCTGGTTGTTGCTTCCAGGGAAGACGGCATGGCGCTCAGGCCAAAGGGTGTGAGGATCGCGCTGCCTATGATGAGCTGCGACACCAGTAAAAACCGTGGTCGAAATTCTCCGGCGATTCGCCGAGTCATGACCAAATAGGCGCCGTGGCATGTTCCCGCCAGCAGCGCGAAGGCCATGCCTGTAGAGGCGCCAAAACCCGGCTTGATGACCAGCAATACGCCGATGAATCCCGCGGCCAACAACAGTGCTCGTTTGAGCAGTAATTTTTCTTTGAGGAAAAAAACAGCCAGCGCGTAGGAGACCATTGGCCCGACAAAAAAAGCACCAAACACATTGGCGATTGGCTCGCTTTTTAGTGCGGTGAGTATCGACATGATGCCGCAGACGATCAGCACACTTCGCAGCAGCACACGCCAATTCAGCAGGTGGCGCAATTCGTTGATTCGCAGCCCGCTGAAGGGAATAAACACCAGCGCGGAAATCGCAAAGCGCGACCAGGCAATGAACACCGGCGGGACGTTACTTGCGGTGAGGATTTTGCCCGCGGTGTCTCCGATGACAATAACCGTGACGGCGGCGAAGACAAGGCTCGCCATGCGGACCAGACTGGGGGATGACATGGTGCGGCGCTCAATGCTCGAAGAGGCGTTCAGTCTAGCGAAAAGTAGGCGATCTGTGTTGAGTTATGCTCGTGTCAGTTTTAAAGTACTGAAAAGCTCATAGTGATGGGCGTAGCCGAGCAAGGAACAGCAATAGTGGCAGAACAAGAAGTCCCTCGAGACGTTTTTGAGCAATTCCCCGCCGAGATCAAATCACAGCTGTCGGGGCTGCGCGCGATTCTCCACAGCGTTGCCGCGGACCTGCAGTTGGGCGATGTGGAGGAGAGCTTAAAGTGGGGGCAGCCCAGTTATGCCGTGGCAGGGGGAAGCCCTGTGCGAATCTTTTGGTCCGCACAATCGCCCGGGATTTGCTGCCTCTATTTTATCTGCAGCACGAAATTGGTGGACACTTTCAGAGAGCTGCACAGTGATACGCTGAGCTTTCAAGGCAACCGTGCCATCGAACTGCGTGTGGATGCGCCATTGCCAGAGCTGGCGTTGCGGCAGTGCCTGCAGTTGGCCTTGACCTATCACTCTATTAAACATTTGCCGCTGCTCGGTGCTTAGGACTTTCTCCTGATGACTCCCGCCATTGTTATTGCTGAAAAGAAGAAGTTGCCGCACACCGTTCACGAATACGTGCACGAAAGCGGTGTGGCATCCTATGGCGAGGAGGCCGCAGAAAAGCTCGGGGTGGCGGTGAATCAAGTGTATAAAACCCTTGTCGTGCGCCTGAGCAGCGATGAGCTGGTTGTGGCCGTTATCCCGGTGGCGCAGAAGTTGAGCATGAAGCTAATCGCCAAAGCAGCCGGCGCAAAGCGCGCCGGCATGGCAAGCCCCTGTGATGTGGAGCGATCCACAGGCTACGTGCTGGGAGGCGTCAGCCCACTGGGGCAAAAGCGGCGCCTGAGAACCTTCGTGGACGAGTCCGCTAAGTCGTGTGAGACGGTGTTCGTGAGCGCCGGCCGGCGGGGTTTGGAAATCGAGTTGAGTCCTGATAACTTAGTCGCTTCGGTGTCTGCTCGGTATGCGGACATCTGCCAATAGATCAGCCTTTGAGCCACTCGTAGATATGAACAACATTCCCCCGCAGTCCTCGCTCAGCGCCGCCGCCGAAACGGCTTATTTTGCTGACAGTTTTAGCCAATACACCAGCAACCAGTCGCAGAGCGCGCTGGACGTGCTGTTGCTTGTGCTGAGCCAAACACCCCCTTGGGTGGAGTCATTGATGGCCGCGCGCAACCGCGTGGTTTCAATGCTAGGGCTGAAAAATCTGGGGGCGATTTCTGCTGTCGATATAAGCAAAAATGCGCAGGATTATTGCGTGGGGGAACGTGTGGGGATATTCATTCTGCGTGAGAATAGCCACGAGGAGGTGATCGTCGAAGACAGGGATAAACACCTGGACGTTGCCCTGTCACTGTTCATTGAAGTCGAGAGCGAGAGGCTGAAAGTGACGGTGACTACCGTGGTTCATACCCACAATCTGTGGGGGAAGATTTACATGTTTTTTGTGGGGCCTGTGCACAAAATCATTGTGCCGCGCAGCTTGGTAAAGCTGACAGCGGTCTGATCCAAAAAATAGAAAGTACTGTGAACAAGGAAAAAAGATGATTGTTATCTACGGCGTAGATCAGAAGTTGAACCCGATCAAAGCCGCACTTTCAGAGGTGATACACGCTTGCATGATGGACGTGCTGGGCATGCCAGAAGACAAACGCATTCAACGGTTTATCCCGATGAAAAAAGAGGATTTTTATTATCCGGGCGGTCGCAGTGATGCCTACACGGTGATCGAAATCAACATGATGGAAGGGCGTCAAGTGGAGACCAAGAAGGCGTTGATAAAAGCGCTGTTTCAGTCCATTGAAAGCGAGCTGTCTATCGCCCCTGTGGATGTCGAAATCACCATCAAAGAGCAGCCGCCACACTGCTGGGGATTTAGGGGGATAACCGGTGACGAGATCCAGGACTTGAACTACAAAATACAAGTCTGACAGGCGCGTTCGCCGCTGCTGGAATACGGCCGATCGGCACCTGTATTTTTTAGGTGTTGTTGGCATCGACGGGCAGCCGCCAGTCCGCTCGGTAGAGGCTGCGAAGGGCTGCGCGCATGCTTCGCAGCTGCTCGCGGCTGGCCTCGCCGTCGCGATAACAGATCGCGTCGTAGTCAGCCACAAAACCTCGCAGCGGATCCGCGAGCGCAGGCCAACGCTCGGCGGCGTCTCGGGCATGCTTTGCGGGTGTTGTGCCGCTGTCGCGCGGTAGCTTCTTCTTGGCCAGCAAACGCTCATAGCTGTTGTAGAGCTTTTGTTGCGCAGGCACGGGTGCGCCGCGTTGAAACAGGCCGAGAAAGTAGCCCCAAAGCAGCACGATCGCTAGCAGGCTGCCCCCCGCGGCAATCGCCACCTTGGTGCTCGTGAGTTTACCGAGCAGAGAAGTCAAGAAAGCGACCTGAGATTCCGTGTCGTAGTTGATCACGATCTTGCGCCAGCGGTATTGGATCGCGTCCCAGCCCTGGCGCACGCCCGTCAGCCACTGATAGCGGGACAGGGCGAAGGGCGAACCGTCCAGAAAGCTGCCTTCTTCACGCATGGCTTCGCGCAGGTTTTGCTCGACGCGGTTGGGTGCTACGCGCGCGGTGGGGTCGAAGCGGATCCAGCCCTTGTCCGCCAGCCACACTTCAGCCCAGGCGTGTGCGTCGTACTGACGAACTGAAAAATATCGCTCTTTGGCGTTCCATTCGCCCCCCTGGTAGCCCACCACCACGCGTGCGGGAATGCCCGCGGCGCGCATCATGAAGACAAAGCTGCCCGCGTAGTGCGCACAGAATCCGCGCAGGCTTTCGAAGAGAAAACGGTCAATGGTGTCCACCTCCCCAAGCGTCGGCGGCTTCAGGGTGTAGTGGTAGGGCTCTTGGGTGTAGCGGCTCATCACGCGGTCGACGTATTCCGCTGCGTTGGCTGAGGCGATGCGCATTTGTTGAGCCAGTTGCCGGGTTTTTTCATTGCCCTCGGCGGGCAGCTGCAGGCTCAGCTCGCGTACCCAGGGATTCAACACCAGGTCACGCTGGCTGCCAAGCAGGCTGCGCACTTTGTAGATGCTGGGCGAGCTGATCTTCTGGTCGCTGAGCGCCCGGTAGTCAAAGCCAAGGGTGGTGCTCGGCTGGGTGTGCGAGACACTGGCCAGGGTGAACAGCCAGGGCTGGCCGCTGGGCTCCATCAGCAACTCGTAGTCCACCTGACGGCTCTGCGCTGTTGCCTTGACCTCGCCCTGAGGCAGCTCGGTGTTGAAAAGCCGGCGCAGTTGCTCGTCTTGCACGGGCTCGCCAAAAGGTCGCCAGGTCTTGCCATCAAAATGGCTCATCACCATGCCGCGCCAGTAGAGCTCGTTCTGCGCGGGCCTAGCTGATTCAAAGGCGACGCGGAAAGCGAGATTTGCCGATTGGCTCAAATCTGCGATGTCGCCGGGTGTCATGCTGTCCGAGACCCCCGTTTGTGGGCCCGCGCTCAGGTCCGGCACTGACCACAACGGCGGTAAACGTGGAGCGGTGACAAAAATCATCAGCATCAGCGGCAGGCACATCAGTAGCATGCCCACGCCCAGCCGCAAGCGCGAGTAGATGGATCCACTGCTGTTCGGGTTTTGCACCGCGACAAGGGTCGTGGTGACGCAAGCCATCGAGACCACGCCGTAGACGGCCGCCGCGATGGACTGGTCGAAGAGGAAGCGTGCCGCGATCAGAAAGTACGCCACCCAGATCACCACCAGGGCGTCCCGGCGGTTGTCGGTTTCGATGCTCTTGAAGGCGAAGGCCAGCAGCAACAAAGAGACCATCGATTGCAAGGTCAGGGTAAGGCCGTTGCTCGCTGCAAATCCGCCGAAAGCGATCAAGACCAGCAGGAACTTGAGCAGGTTGTTCGGTCGATTCACGCGGCCAGTCAGCGCCAGTGCGCGCCAGCCCACACTGAATGCCAAGGCCGGGAACACCCACAGGTGCGTGGCGCTGGTGTAGGGCAAGATCACCGCCAGCTGGGCGAGCAGTAACCACACGAGGCCACTGACGTTGATCTGCTCCGCGAGGCTGTTGCGACGATCAAGCACCGGCCGAGTCCCGTGGGTAGAGCGCGAGTGCACGCAGGCAGGCGTCGCGGTGGGCGGCACTTGAGTCCGGGGCGATATCCGCACCAGGCATTCGCAAGCCATAACGTTCATTGCCCTGATGCGCCTGCAGTACCAAAGCGCAGAGCGCGGACAGGCGCTGCTCGGTATCGCCTTGCTGCGCGGACCACTGCAGCCAAAATTCCTCGTGCTGGTTGTCCTCGAACACCTTGCTGTAGAGCTCACCCGTCTGCGCGTACTTGCCCCAGTGGATGCGTCGCAGAGGGTCGCCTGGATGGTAGTCGCGCAGGCCGGCGAAATTGGCAACGCCCTGAGTATTGGCGTGCCCTCGTTCGTCTGAGCATTCAGTGGCTTGCGCTGTGTTCTGCGCGAGTACAGCGGCGGGCTCTGGGTAGACGAGTGTCTCAGTTGCAAAATGCAGATAAGACCAGGCGACGGCCAGCCCGGTGGGGTAGCGCGTTTGGATCTCTACTTTGGCGGGACGCAGCAGCCCGCGCTGCGGCGCCGCGTAAGATAACTGGATTTCATTTTCGCCGCCGCTTGCGACTTCCACAGTGGCCGCGTCTTGCCCTTTCCAGCCCAGCACGACGTTGTGCACGGGCCTGCCGTTGGCGTGGCTGACACGGTAGCGCAGGGTGGCACGTTCCCCGGCGAAGCAGGGGGTGTTTCCAGCGGGTTTGACGCGCACGCCGCTGAGGTTTCTGAAAGTATAAAAAATACTGACGATCTGCAGCGCCAAGAGCCAAAAGCTGATGCTGTAGGCCAGCGTATTTTGGAACAGATTACCCAGCATAAACAGCAGCGCAACCAAAGCGAGCATGCCCAGTGACAGGCGTGTGGGCACAATGAAAATCCGGCCCTGATCGAGCGTGATTTGGGTGTCCACAGGCAAGCGGCGGTGCAGCCAGTTGTCGAGCCGCAGCTGGAGTGGCGCGGGCAGCGTTAGCATCTGCGGAATCGCCTCATCCCACCACGTCTACGGCGGACAATAGACGGCGCGCTAGGACATCGCCGTCTGTCTCATCCCGCGCGAGGATGCGGTGACCACAGACCGCGGCGAAGACCGCTTGCACGTCTTCGGGCACCACATGATCTCGGCCGTGCAGCAGGGCCCAGGCACGCGCGCTGCTCATCAGTGCCAGGGCCGCTCGAGGCGACAGCCCTGAACTGCAGACAGTGCCGTCCCGGCTGGCGGCGATCAGACGCTGCACGTAATCCAACAACAATTCACTGACGCGGATCTGCGGCACCAGCGCCTGCAGGGCCATCAGCTGCTCCGCGTCGATTGCCGCGCCTAGGCCTTCCAGAAGCTCTCTGCCGCTGTTGCCCTGCAGCAGCTTTCGCTCGGACGCCGGGTCCGGGTAACCCAGTGACAAGCGCATGAGGAAGCGGTCCAGCTGGGATTCCGGCAGGGCATAGGTGCCTGATTGAGATTGTGGGTTCTGTGTGCCGATCACTAAAAAGGGCTTTGGCAGTTCATAACAGGTGCCGTCCAGGCTGACTTGCCGCTCCTCCATGACCTCCAGCAATGCGCTCTGGGATTTAGGTGAGGCACGGTTGAGTTCGTCCGCTAGCAATACTTGTGTGAACACCGGGCCACGGTGGAAGCTGAAGCTGCTGCTTTTGCTATCAAAAACGTTAGCACCCAATAAATCAGCCGGCAGCAGGTCGCTGGTGAATTGCACCCGGTTGTACTCCAGGCCAAAAACCTTGGCAACCCCGTGTGCGAGCGTGGTCTTGCCCATGCCCGGCAGGTCCTCAATCAACAGGTGCCCGCGCGCGAGCAGGCAACACAGCACCAGTTTCAACTGCTGTTCTTTGCCCAAAATGAGCGAAGCCAGTGCGGCGTGGCAGCTGTCGAGTTGCTGCTGATAGTGTGTGCTCACGTAAAAATGTCCGTTTGTAACATAGGGCTAATACCCGAAAACCTTCGCCGGGACGCATACACTGTTTTCGGTCAATTGCAGAGCTGCTTGAGAGTTTAGATTCCTTATGCAAAGCCTAATTTTGCTTAAGCTTTTAAACGTGACAGCCGAGAAAGGTAAGGCGGTGTGTCGTGTGGCTCTGTGGTTCTCACAGACCAGGCGTGCTTGCTATCGATTGGCGGAGGTTAGTGGTGGATCAAGAAGACACGGATGCGTTATTACGTAGCGGGAATAACGAGCTGCAGGCCCTGGTTTTTAAGGTAGCTGATCAGCAATTTGGTGTGAATGTGGCGAAGCTCGACGAGCTCATCATGCCGCCAAAAACCCGTTCCTGGCCGGGGCAACACCCCGCAATCCTCGGTGCATTTCATTTGCGCACAGAGAACATGGCGCTGGTGGATCTGGGCTTCTATATAAAGCCTGAATTTGGACCGACCAGCAACGGCAGCACAGTCATTGTCACCAGCTTCAATAATTCCAAAATAGCCTTTTTGGTGGATTCTGTGGATCAGATCCTGCGCGTTGACTGGGGCATGGTGGGGCCACCCGCCGGCTCCACCGGCAGTGACGGTGTGATCACCGGGATCATGAAATACCAAGACAAACTGATCCCGATGCTCGACTTTGAAGCCATCCACGATGATATCGCTGGGGTGGAGCGTTTGAGCACGATAGACGTGGATGTCTGCAACGCCAAAGACCGCTCACATATTCGTGTCGCAGTGATTGAGGACAGCCAGTACATGAGTGCTGTGATCAGCGATCTGCTGCATAAGGCAGGTTTTGAGCACATTGAGATGCACGGCAACGGCAAAGACGCCTTTGATTGCCTGGTCGACCGCAATGAAGAAGACCGCCCTGGCATCGTGCTCAGCGACATCGAAATGCCGCAGATGGATGGCCTGACCATGACAAAACGGCTCAAAGAGAAGAAGATCTACCGCACCGTGCCCTTTATCTTGTTCAGCTCGATTGTCACTAAGGCACTGCTGCACAAAGGGGAGAGAGCGGGCGCTGACATCCAGCTGAACAAAGGCGATGTCGGTCTGCTGATCCCCACCATGGACGCCCTGTTATTCGGTACCGAGTTTCCCGAAAACTCGCTGGGCAGCAGTGTCGAGAAAAGCCAAAAAGCTCGCGCAGCTTAATAAACCTGCCGCTTGGGCCCTCTGCGACTAGCGCAGAGGGCCTTACCTTTGTTAGTCTCAAAAAACTGTCGACACGCTGCGCTATATTTCCGCTACTTGTGGAATGTTGCCTTTTGCGCAGCGGCGACCAACCCTTGAGGCGAAACCGAATGAAACCAATCAACACTGCCGTGACGGCGATCACTCTGATGATGGCCAGTGCCACGGCGGCGCAAGCCGTGGAGTGGAATGTATCTGTGTGGGGCAAGCGCCGCGCTTTTACCGAGCACGTCGAAAAGCTCGCCGAGCTCGTCTCTGCTAAAACCAATGGCGATTTCACCCTCAATATCTCCTACGGTGGTCTTTCCAAGAACAAGGAGAATCTCGACGGCATCTCCATTGGCGCCTTTGAAATGGCGCAGTTCTGCGCCGGCTACCACGCCGATAAAAACCCCACGATCACGGTGCTGGAACTGCCGTTTCTGGGCGTGAATTCCCTTGCCAAAGAAGTGGAAATCTCGCGGGCTGTCTACGCGCACCCCGCCACGGTCGCTGACCTGGCGCGCTGGAACGCGACTCTGTTGATGCCCTCGCCTATGCCGCAGTACAACGTTGTGGGCACCGGTGAGGCACCTGCGGCGTTGAGTGATTTCTCAGGCCTGACAGTTCGAGCGACAGGCGGGATAGGCAAGGCGTTTAAATACATCGGTGCTGTGCCCACCTCCATGTCCGCCACAGAAGTGCGTCAGGCCATGGATTCGGGCGTGGTCAAAACAGTCGCCTTTGCACCGCACGCGCACATGGCGTACGGCACCATCAATTCGGCCACTTGGTGGACCAAAAACCTGAACCCCGGCACGGTGAATTGCCCGGTAGTGGTCAACACAGATGCCCTGGCCGATTTGTCGGATGAGCACCGTGAAGCACTGACGGGTTCGGTAGACGAGGCGGTCGCGCACTACGTGGCCAACTACGAAGGTGCGACCATGGAAAAGTGGTGGCCGCTGCTGGATGAGAAGGGCGTGACGCAGGTCTCCTTCACTGAAGACGAGCTGAATGCCTTCCGCGAAGCGGCGGCAGGCCCTGCAGCCGCAGCGTGGATCGAGGAGAACAATGCGCGTGGCTTGCCGGCGCAAGAACTCTACGATCTGGTCAAAAGCACCCTCGCAAACTAGTCCGATCAAAAACCACCTCGAAATCTTCGGGGTGGTTTTATGTCAGAGCAAATTCTCGCAAACGGCGCACACACGATAAGTTTTCACGCTGTGCTGGCCGTGGCCGGGCACAGGAAAGCAGCGTTCGTCCCACGTATGCACCGGCTTAGAGTGCGTGCGCCATGCTTTTTGCCGGAACTCTTTTTTGCGCCGATTCCTGAATGCTGGGTCGCTTGGCTCGGTGCGAATGTTGTACCCGCGCCATGTACAGCAGGTTCTGGTAGCTGCCTTCACCAAAGGCGTAGGCGCGCGCTTCCCCTTCAATCTTAAAACCGAAGCGGTCGTACAGTTTGATGGCGCCTCGGTTGGAAGTGAAGACGCCGAGCTCGATGCGGGCAAAATTCATCCAGTCATCCGCGAGTAGCATAGCCGCTTGAATGAGCTGCGTGCCCACGCCCTTGCGGTGATGTGCGGGGCTGACGGCCATGGCCAGGGATGCGACGTGCTTGCGTCTGGCGCTGCGCTCAGAGAACAGGGTGATACAGCCCACGGCGGTTCCGTCCAGGTCGGCGACCAGCGTGGAGCTTTCTTCCCCGCCTTTCAGCCGTTGAAGCCACTGCTCTTCTGTGCCATAGGGCAGTTGGGTGATGTTTCTAACCACTTCGGGGTGGTTGAAGAGTTCGGTTAAATCAGGCGTATCGCTCTGCCGAAATTGTCGGGTCTGCACTTGCATTATATATCCCTTATGCAATCACTCGTCGTGAGTCGTGAGCCGTACCACATGTAGTCAGCCGAGGCTGGCAGGCAAGTGCCTGTGATCTGATTGCATAAGCTGCTGGCTGGGTCGCCGAGTGCCATCCGGGCAAGCTACAGTAGCGACTTATCAATAGTAGATTAGCTTCGGCGGATTATTATATTACAGACACGGTTGCATAGCGTAGATGGGTCAGTTTTCCCAAAATTCAGTGAGAATGTTTGATACTTCAGCGTGATTGTGTACGGCTTGCATATTCCAAAGTGGCGGCATCAGCTCTCTGTAAAACATCTGGCGAAAGCGTCTGTCGGCGAGGATTATTACACCTCTGTCCGACTCGCTGCGTATCACCCGACCGGCCGCTTGCAATACACGTGTCATGCCCGGGTATTTGAAGGCGTGGTCAAAGCCGTCCAAACCCTGTTGTTCGTAGTCCGCCTGCACCAGTCGTTGTTCGGTGCTCACCGCCGACAAGCCCGTGCCTGCAATCACCGCCCCCAACAGGCTGTCTCCCACAAAGTCGACACCCTCGCTGTAGATACCGCCCAGGATGGCGAAACCCACGCAGCGTCCTGCAGCGCTGAAGGTGTCTCTAAAGGCTTGTCTCTCGTCCGGGTCTGAGTTGCGTGCCTGGGCTCTGGTGGCTATGTCGGGGTGTGAGACTACAAAGGCTTCGAGCACGTTGCGCAAATAGGCATAGGAGGGGAAGAACACCAGGTAGTTTCCAGGCCTGGCCTGATAGAGTTGGGCGATGACACTGATCAGCGCTGGGGTGGAGCGCTCTCTGGCGGCGAAACGTGTGTCGATGTCGTCGCACAAAATGCAGGCGAGCTGCTGCGGCAGGAAAGGCGAGGCGAGGCGCTGTTGTTTGCTGCTGTCCGCCAGCCCGAGGTTGCTTCTGTAGACATCCGGTGGGCTGAGTGTCGCTGAAAAACAGACCACGGAGTGGAATGCCTTGAAGCTCTGGGCCAGCCTATCTGTGGCATTGAGGCAAGCCAGCCGCAACAGCTGATCGTCAGTCTCGCAACTCATCAAAGCGCGGTGGTGTGCGCCGAAGAGCTCGTCGATGACAGTGTAGCGGTACAGCGTTTTGAACCAATCGGATAGTTCTGCGGGCAGGGGCTTGCCCTCCAGTGCCACGCTGAATTCCTGCACGGCTTTGGCAACGGCTCTACTGATGCTTAAGGGGGGCTCATCGAGCGCCACCGTTGTCTTCTGATCGTGGCTGATCCGCTTCAAGGCCCGCGCGAGCGCAGTAAATTGTTTCGCCAGTGCGGGAGAGCTGTCCGCGGCTTTGGCCGCAATGCGGCTTTCCCGGCGGCTCAGGTCAGCGCTGTACATACTGCGTGCGCGGTCGATCAGATTGTGTGCCTCGTCAACCAGCAGGGTGATTTGGCGGGCGTTCTCCGTGATCAGCGAGAGCCGCACCAGAGGGTCGAAGACGTAGTTGTAATCACAGATCACCACGTCCACCCAGGGAATAAGTTGCAGTGACAACTCGAAGGGGCAAAGCTGGTGCTGGTGGGCTGCCTCGTCCAGTGCTTTGCTGTCGATGTGCATGCGCTGGATCAACTGCTCACGGGCGGCGGGCAGCCGATCAAAAAAACCCAGCGTCAGCGGGCAGTGCCCCTCCTCGTCGCGCTCGCAGCTGCCATTGCTGCAGTGACAGAGCTGTTGTTTCGCGCTTAATTGCACAGACGACAGATGAAGGCCCTGTGAGCGCATGTGCTCGAGCGTGTCATCAGCCGCTTGGCGGCCCGAGTTCTTGGCGGTTAGATAAAATATCTGTTGCGTGTGGCCTTCACCCAGGGCTTTGATGGCGGGGAAGAGCGTGCTGATGGTCTTGCCAATGCCCGTCGGCGCTTCACTGAGTAAGCGCTCCTTGTCGCGAATGCAGCGGTAGACCGCCGCCGCCATCTCGCGCTGCCCGCTTCTAAAATTATCAAAGGGGAAGGCGAGTGCCTGGGCAGTTGCAATCGCCTTCAACCGGTGTTGCTGCACCTGGTCGTGCAGCTTCAGGTAGCGATCTAATGCGGCTAGGCTGAACTGTTCCAATGCAGCGCGCTCGTGCGTTTGAGTTTCTTCTGTCAGCTCATCGCTGTGGATGTTGATCCAGTGCAGGCTTAGGTCTAGGCGCGTCAAGTCGGGCTCATTAAGCAGTTTGCAGTAACCGTAGAGTTTGAGCTGAGCCCAATGCATGTCTGTTTGGCTCTGTGGCAATTTGTCCGGGGGCGCAAGACAGGATTTGATTTCGATCAGCTGCTGCGGTTCGCTCTGTTCGTCCAGCAAATCGATGCGACCGCCCAAGCGCACGCTGTAACCCTGTCTTTCTATGGAGGCTTCAAGTTTCACTTCGGACTGTTGCTGAGCCGTTTTCCTGGCCTGCAATTTCTGGTGTGCGCGCTGCCCTTGCAGCGCGCTGGGGCCGGCGGGGCCAGCGCTGATCAGATCGCCGCTCTGGCAGCTCAGACGCACCAAATCGGTGATCGAGAGTTTAAGGGTTTCAGGCATTGTCGGTGTTTTCCAACCAGCGCACAGTCGCCACCCAATGCGGGATGTTGTTGTCGTGGAAAAAGGCCATCCAGCGTTTCTGGTTGGCCTGCAGGCGATCACCGGGGCCCTTCACTTCCACCAGCGCATAAGCGCCCTCGTCGGGGAAATGGATCAGATCGGGCAGCCCGCTGCGGTGATTGCGCAGATCACTGAGCAAGCGCCTGAAGATCGCTTGCCAGTGCTGGGCGGGTATTTTTTGCAACGCAGTTTGCAGCAGCTGTTCATCGATGTGTTCCCAGTAGACCAGGGGGTTGGCGCGGCCCTGCTTGTCTCGGTACCGTTGCAGTAGTGTTTGAATGAAAGCCTGCTCGTCCTGCAGTTGCGCGCGCAGGGCCGTGTCGATCAAGTCTGCGCGTTTGGAGGCAAAGTCCGCGTCGTAGAAATCGTGTGGCCGGTGTTGAAAGGGGTGACTAAAAGCACCCGTCAAGGGGGCGAATACGGCGGGCCAGATGGCCAGACCCAGCACGCTGCTGAATAAGGTGTTTTCGACAAAATAGCAGTCGCCGCTCTGGCCCAGGTGCTGCGCCGTGGCGTGCTCAACGGCATCACTTTGTGGTAGTTCAAGCACTTGAGAAGGGGGCGTGGGCGTATTCTGAACAGGCCATTCGTGGCCGTGGCGCTTGGCGTGACGCTGGCCAAACTGCTGCGCAAAGATTGCCTCTGCTTCATCGATTGGCGCGGCCACTATTTCGTGGCAGAGAGCCAGGCTTTGCTCGATATCAGTTTGTGACATGAGAATCCGCGCTCGCCGTTCACGCGCGGGTGTGCTGCTGCTCAATTCGTACAGCGCGAGCGCAGTCTCGAGTTCCCCCTGTCGTTCGAGGTCTCGCGCGAGCTGATTGCGCAGTCTGGACACGCGCCGCAATAGCGCGCTGTCGTGTGGGGCAGGCACGGGCAGGGCCGCCGATAGAGCGAGCACTGCCTCGGCACCTCCGGCGAGCGCCTCTTCGCTCAGGCTGCTGCAGGCGTGATACTGCAGGTGCTGATCAAGCTGCTCGCGGTCAGCGAATTGTCGGCTCCCCACATCGAGCGCATAAGACTCATAGCTGAGGATCGCCAAGTCTCGCAGCACAAACTCGCTGAGGTCTTGGTAGGCATTGGAAAAAAAACAGAGTTTTAAAACTGCCAAGTGCTGCTCTTGCAGTACCTCAAGATGGCTGTCTGCCGCGCGCAGTGTAGCGTTCAGCTGCGGATCATTTTGATGCAGCAGCTGCGCATCCAGTGCGGCTCGGTCCAGCTTCGCACCATCAGACGGTGCCAACAAACGTAGAATCTCGGGCTTAGTGTAGAGCGGCAGCAGATGCTCCAGCTCGAGATCCGGATCTATCCGCAGCAGCGCCAGGTGGGCGAGCTCGTCGGCCGCCGCCTGTAGATCGGGGATTTCCCTGTACTGCAGCTTGCTGAGGCGAAACAGGGATTTGCTGCGACCGGACAGCCGCACATACAGGCATTGTGCCTCTTTGCTCGCTAACTGGAAGTGCTCGATAAACTGTGATTCGTCAGCGCTCAGCAAATCAGTGTATCGATTTTGTACCACGGACAGAAGCTGGCAGAAATTCTGGTGGTAGTAGTCGAGCGGTAGCTCAGGTCTTATTTGGGGGAGTTTGCTGGTCATGGATACAGGATAACCCATTAACCGCCGTGCGTTAATGTGAGGCGAAAAGGACTTCACCCCACACCGCTATTCAACTAATAGCTAGTCAACAAAAGTTGACCGCCTAGTAGACGTTGTAAACGCCGTAGACACCGTAGACGTTGTAAACATTATATACGTTGTAAACCATGATCCCGCTCCTTGAGATTAAATTGAATATGTCCTGCACCTGCGGTTTTCCTTGCAGGTAGATCTCGGCGCACCCTTTGTTGTGCTGCTTTAATCTAATTTGAATGTTAGTTCATGTTTGTATCGATACAAGCAAAATAAAAAGCGCACTAGCTCAAATGGGTAGTTCAAGCCGCTGTGAAGGCGGTAATTGCGGGTGTTCAAATTCAGCCTAAACACAAATACGGCACAAGTATCTACCAACCTTGCAATAATTTGTTGTTACACTCGGTGCTTGGCCAATACCGAGGGGAATTCGCCCAGTGTGATCTCCGCTTCTACCCCGTAGATAGTGCGCAGAGTGTCTTTGCTCAGCACCTCTTGCGGGGCACCTGTGCTCACTACTAGTCCTTCGTCCATAAGTATCAGGCGATCGCAATAGCGCGCAGCTAGCGATAGGTCGTGCAAAACAACGAGGCAGCTGCGATGGCCATTGGCAAAATTACGCAGCAGTTCCATGGTTTGCAATTGATGAGAAAAATCCAAGGCGGCGATGGGCTCGTCGGCCAGCAGCACGGTCGGCTCGCCCGCCAGTGCCCTCGCCAACAACACCCGCGCCCGTTCGCCGCCCGACAGGGTGTTGGCAATGCGGTCGCGCAGTGCCAGGCAATCGGTCTCGGCGAGCACGCGTTCAATGATGGCCGCGTCCTCGCTACTCGCCTGTTGCCAGCTGCTGCGGTGCGGTGTACGCCCCAGTGCGACCAGTCGCTCTACGCTGAGTGGCCAGTTGATGGGGCCGCTCTGCGCCAGCCAGGCCAGTGCGCGCGCGCGTTGCTCAGCAGGATGGTCTTGCAGTGCACGCCCCTGCAGTTGGACGTTGCCGGCGCTGGGGGTGTGGATCCCAGCAAGCGCCGCCAGCAGGGTGGATTTGCCCGCGCCGTTGGGGCCGATCAAGCCGACCAGCTCGCCCGCTGAAATCTGCAGCGAGGCGTCTTTCACCACGGGCGTTTCACCGAGTTTAATGGTCGCGTTTTGGCAGCTGATCAGGCTCATAAGTACTCCTTGCGGCTGCGCATTACGAGGCTTAAAAAGAAGGGCGCCCCCACCAGCGCGGTGACAACGCCGACTTTCAGCGGTTCGTTGGTGGGCACCAGGCGCACAACAACATCGGCCGCGAGCAGCAGCGAGGCACCGCCCAGCGCAGCGGCGGGCAGCAGGCGGCCTGGGTCGTGGCCTACCAGCGGGCGCAGCAGGTGGGGGATAGCGAGCCCGATAAAACCAATCATGCCCGTGGTGGCCACGCAGGCGCCGATGGCGAGCGCGACCGCGATGAAGATGCGCCAGCGCAGGTGCCGGGTATTGATGCCGAGGCTAGTGGCCGTCTGTTCGCCCAAGGTGAGGGCGTTGAGCTTGGCGCCTATGCCGATCAGCAGGGCCCAACCCATCAGGGTCGGCACCAGCATCAGCCAAAAATCGTGCATGGAGCGGTCGGAGAGGTCGCCGAGTGTCCACAGCACCAGTTCGCGCACCGCGTAGGGGCTGGGTGCCAGGTTGAGCAGCAGGGACATCAGCGCCGTCGCCAGCGCGTTGATGGCAACGCCGGCGAGGATCAGGGTGGTGATGCTGGATTGGCGACCTGCCAGTGCGTAGACCAGCAGCGTTGCCAGCAGCGCGCCGAGCATGCCCGCGGCCGGCAACCACGCGGTGCCCGCGCTGCCTGCAAAAAAATACAAATAGACAATGGCAAACAGCGCGGCCCCGCTGGAACTGCCCACCAAGCCGGGGCTGGCCAGCGGGTTGCGCAGCAGGCCTTGCATGGCGGCGCCGCAGAGGCCCAGCGTCGCGCCGGCGAAGACACCGATCAAGGCTCGGGGCAAGCGGATTTCCGACAATATTACGGCTTGTATTGTCTCATTGCCAGCGCCTATGTCGAGCACGCCCTGCCACAGCGAAATGCTCTCGGGCCCAATGCTCAGGGAGAGGAAAAACAGCAGGCCGAGCAAGACGGAGAGCGGAACAAAAAGAGCTTTCATGGCTGGGGATTCTGCATGCTGAGGCGAAATTTCGCCAGGGTTTCGATGTTGTCGACTGTCCAGGGGCCGGCGCAGATGGTGCTGTTCACTACCAGGGGGATGACCTGCGGTGCAAGTCCGCTGCGGCGCAGCGCTGGGTGCTTGGGCAGAGCCTGCGCCCGCGACCAGGTATCGCTGCTGAAGGGGGAGTCGACGATGACCTCGGGCCTGCGCGCGATCAATGTCTCTAGGTTTATCTTGCCGTAGTTGCCGATGCCCAGATCCGAAGCGAGGTTGTGAAAACCCGCCAGCTCGAGCATCTGGCCGCGCAGGGATTGCGCGCCGACTGTGTAGCCGTTGGCGTCATAAATGACCGCCAGCGGGGTGGGTGATGTGGTTTCGGGCAGCGTCGCCACCCTGTCTTTCAAACGGGCCACTAAAGCGTGGCTGCGGGTCTGTTGGCCGAGCCAGTCTCCGATTTGCTCGATGTTCTCGTAGACTTGTTCGAGGGTCTCAGCGATCGGCATTTTGTCCACTGTCAAACCCTGCTGTCGCAGCAGCGCGATGGTGTGTTCCTGGCCGTAACTGCTGGCGATGACCCGCGTCGGGGCCAGCGCCAGGACTTCTTCTGCATTGCGCTGCGTCTGCGCGTAGCTGGCCGCCCGCCGATGGTGATA
>JAWSVD010000527.1:0-7628 GCA_033852095.1 Granulosicoccaceae bacterium
GGGATAAGAAAGCCAAGGGTGCCTCCGGCGGCGATGGACCCGGTGGAGAGTGAATCGCTGTAACCAAAACGCTTCATCTCCGGCAGGGCCACCTTGCCGATGGTCACGGCAGTGGCAACGGAGGAGCCACTGACCGCGGCAAAAGCGGCACAGCCAAGGATGGAGGCCGAGGCGAGCCCGCCCTGGAAACGCCCCACCCAGGCAAAAGCCGCTTCGTAGAGGCGGCGACTAAAACCCGCGGCAGAGGCCACATTGCCCATGAGGATAAACAGCGGCACCACTGTCAGTGAATAATTGGCGGCCGAGGCGTAAGTCTCGGTGGTCAGCAGCCCGCTGGCCGAGCGCAGGCCGTTGATCCACCAGGTGCCGAAGAACCCGACCACCAGCATCGCCATGCCGACCGGCATGCGCAGGATCATCAAGACAAACATGGACGCCAGACCGAGGCTGCCGATGACTATTTCACTCATGATGGTTCAAACCTTTGCGCAGAATATCCAGCAATTGAACAAGTAGCTGTAATACGGATAGCCCCATGCCCAAGGCGATCAGGCCATAAAATGGCCACAGGGGGATGCTGAGCATATTGGTGGTGTCGCCAAATTCGATGGCTTCAAGGGCCTTGATGCCAATCCTGTAAATGAGAATGGAAAGCACAAACACACTGATGCCGCGCGACAGAATATCGCCAACATACCGCCCGAAGCGGCCGATGGCGGTGTCTAGCACGTCGACCCGGATGTGCGCCTCAGTTTGGGCAGCGAAAGGCATGGCGAGGAACACCACCGCCACCGCCAGCAACTGAATGACCTCATTGCCACCCAGAATTGGGGCGTTGAACACATAGCGCATCACAACACCGGAAAAAGTCACGCACACCATCAGCACCAGCGATACGATGGACAGGCCCGTCAGTAATCTGTTCGCCCGCTCGAGTAAACCCGAGCGGGCGTGGGCTTGTTTGGCAGCCCTCACGCTAGTTGTTCTGCAGTGCACTGATGAACGCTGAGGCATCGATGCCCTCAGACGCGGCGATGACTTCAGTGACCACCGGTGCGGAGGCTTCATTGAACGCCGCAGCAGCGCTGGCCGAGAGGGTGATGAGCTCTTTGCTGTCGCTGTTGCCGAAGTCCGTCAGGCCTTTTTTAGCGCCAGCTTGTTGAACACGGTCTGCGCTGATTGATGCTTCTTTGCCCGCATTCAGTACCGCTGTTTTCTGCTCATCTGTCAGATCAGCAAAACTGTCTCGGTTCATGATCAGGAAAAACGTCGATATGGATGTGTTCATGCCGGTCGTGATGTATTTTGTCACCTCGGAGAGCCTGAAGGCGAAGGTTGCTGTACCGTCTATAAAAGCGCCGTCGATCACGCCGGTCTGCATGGCGTTGTAGATTTCCGGCACAGGCATGGACACAGGTGTGGCGCCCCAGCTCTCCACCACCAGGCCTGCATTTCGCGAGGGAACACGGATCTTCAGTCCCTGTATGTCCTCGATGCTGCGCACGGCTTTCTTGCTGGTGTAGATCACGTTGGGTGCATTTGTCCACAGGCCCACCAGTTTCACCCGGCGGTACTCCTCGGCCAGCATGTCGAGGTTGCTCTGCAATTGCTGCGTGCCGTTATCGCTGGAGATCACACCGGGCAGTTCGGTCAGCAGGGTTTTGCTGAAGGTGGACGCGGTGTAGCCGGGCAGGCCAAAGGCGATATCTGCAACGCCGTCGACCACGCGGTTGTATTGCTCCACCGGGCCGGCTCCGAGCTCACCACCACTGAACACACTGACCGTCACTTCGCCTGCGGTGTCTGCTTTCACCTTGTCTGCAAAGGCTGCAAACACGGCCTTCTCATAGGGGTGGTTGGGCGACATGAAGTTGGCCAGTTTCAGTTCGCCGGCTGTGGCCAGACCGCACAGCAGCACTGACCCCACCAGTGACCCCATGAGTGATCCCTTTAAAACTTTCTCGGCTGTGCTCGCATACTTCAGTGATGGCTTCATTCTTCCTCTCCTCAATGACAACTGTGTCAATTTCTGAAACAAAAGTGATGGAACTATAAGGAACCGACCGAGCAGACAACTGCCGCATTGCTCAGCCGGTCGATGCTTATTTCTGGGTACGGTACGCATTGCGTGAAGACTGGTGGATGGGCCAGGGAAAGACCTCCGCCCCCACGTCCATCTGCACGTGTTCTTCCACATGGGGTTTGCCGCTGCCGCCGTCCTTCTCGCCCCATTTTATGGTCAGCTTGCTGCCCTGCGCGGAGAGATCACTGCGCACCATGGCGAGCGATATCCACGCTCTCTCATTGGCGGAGTAGGTGGGGTAGGTGGAGACACCCACCAGTTCGCCGTCGAGCAACACCTGATCGTAGGGGTGGGCGGCGTAGTGGCCTGAAGGCAGCTCCATCAGCTTGGGCCCGGGAAATTCCTCCATCAGCCCCGCAAATATTTTCAGTATGTCTTCCTTGTCCCACACCAGAGTCACTTTCTTGCGGTGCTCTTGTGCTGCCATCGCCTCCAGTGCGGCGCGGCCAATAAAATCGTGGTTAAAATTCACCACCCGGCCGTAATCGAGCTCCCAGGGATTGAGGTAGAAATCCTCTATGTTGTCTGGCTGAAAACTGCCGCCCACAGAGCACATGGCCTCAAAGCCATCGGCTGGTAGCCATTTTCGGTATCCGGCCGTGGATTCGCCGGTGAATATGGCAGGCAGCGGAGAGGGCACCCAGCCTGACTCCATCGCCGCACACGAGTAGGCGCGCGCGCCCGCCAGCAACATGCCGTGTTTCTCGCCCACCTCAACAAGGCGCTGATAAACCTTGGCGCCTTGCTCGTAGGGGCCCCAAATTTCCAAGCCCTCTGCGCCGCCCATGCCGTGGCTCAGGGTGCGCGCTTTGCAGCCGGCGATGGTGATCTCGCCCATGTTGAAAAACTTGGTCGTCAGCTCGCCGCCCTCGTTGACTTCGCGCAGAATATCGCGCGCATTCGGGCCTTGTATTTCATAGCGGTAGAGTTTGCGGGGCTTGTCGTTGTTTTCCAAGCTGCGAATATCGTACTCGGTGCTCACATCAAAATTGCTGATCTCAGCCTGGTAGGCCAGCCAATTTGCCAAGGGCGGGCGCCCGACGTAGAGAAATTCCTCGTCCTCAAGCCCAAAGAGAATGCCGTCCCCGATCACGTAACCGTCGTGGTTGCAGCAGACAATCTGCTTGGCCTTGTTGCGCCCAAAGTTGTTGAAGCTGTTCACCGCAACTGAGGACAAAAACGCGATCGCGTCCGGGCCGCGCACGTAGAGATCCGTCATGTGATAGGACTGCTGCAGCAGCACGGCGCTGTTGCGCCAGGCGCGCACTTCTTCCATCCAGTTGGTGTATTGCGCCGCGTAGGGGAACACATACGACCCCGTCTGCGCGTTCTGCAACATATGGGAAGGATTTCCGTGTGTGACGATCTTGGCTTCTAAGCTTGCTTTGGACACTGTATTCGTTCCCCTCATGGGTGTGATATCGGGCTTGGATTCATACTACCGAGCTTTGTTCTGGCTCACTTATGCGTATGTTGGATTCCTGATATCAATATTGATATATTACAAAATAGTGCCTCATGGCAGCAGTTACAATTGCCGCTCTTGCTGTAGCGCTGGCTCGCTCTGCCGCGTGGCCCCGCGGTGAATGTCCCAGGCGTGCGGCAACAGGCGTGCGGTACTGGGCATTGCGGCAGTTCCAGCAAAGATCTATCTCACCGGAAACACAGCATGAGCAAGCCCAACCGCCTCACACTTGATATCGGCATCAGGCACATCGTCGCCATCAACCACGTGGCGAATATCCGCAGCATCAAGCTGGCCGCCGAGCAGATGCACGCGACCCAATCCACCCTGTCCCGCTTGATCGCGAGCGCGGAGAAAGCCATTGGGGTGAAGCTGTTCAGGCGCGGTTGGTCTGGCACCGAAGCCACGCCCGAAGGCGAGGTGGTGGTGCAGACCTGCCGCTACATACTCAAAGCCATCGATGAGACCGAGCTGCAGTTATATGAGGCGGGCACGGCGCACCCGCCCTTGCTGCGGGTGCTGCGTTTGCGTCACCTTGAGGTGGTCAACGCCATCACCCGATCGGGGCGGGTGTCATCCGCGGCGATTGATCTACAGCGCAGTCAGCCCGACATCAGCCGCTCGGTGTCGACGCTCTCGCAGCGCCTCGGCCTCGATTGCTTTCAGCGCACCCGCGCCGCCATGGTGCCGCAGCCAGCGGCTATCGTGCTCTCCCGGCTCTACACCACCATCGCCTATCACTTGGATCTACTGGAGCAGCTGCTGCAGCAGCAAGAGGGCGACATCATGGGCCGGGTATCGGTTGGCATGTTGCCCTTCTCGGGGCAGGATTTGATCCCCAAGGCCTTTGCCCAGCTCACCAACGAGCACCCGAAGATCAAACTGGTCTGTGTGACGGGCAGCTATAACGGCCTGGTCGAATCCCTGCGCCGCCGCGAGATAGATCGCATCATCGGCGTACAGCGCAACCAGAATGCCGCCCCAGATCTGGGCGAGTCTTATCTCTACACCGAGAGCTTCTATATCGTCGCCCGACGTGATCACCCCATCCATAAAAAGGCGCGCACCATCGCCGACTTGAAAACAACCAATTGGGTGGTGGCACCGCACGGAACGCCCACGCGCCGTTACTTCGAAACTTTGTTCGAGTCCATCGACGCAACGCCGCCGACACAGACGTGCGAAATGCTGTCCTTCGCCTCTGCCGAGCAAATGCTCATCGAAAGTGATTCGGTGGGTTTGCTCTCCTACGGCGAAAAACAACTGAAAAATCTGCGGCCCGAACTGCGGTTGCTGAAGATAAAAATGCCGCCCTGTTCAGCCGACATCGGCCTGACGCGGCTGCGGGCCGCTGTCAGTGAACCCGCGGTCGCAGAGTTCGAAACCATCTTGGAGAAAATTACAGGGGAGACCCTGCGCTGATTTTGTAGTGCTCTGAAAATGGGTCAATTAGCTAATTAACAAATTTGATCGACTCTATTCGAATTCCACATTTTGCAGTGACGCTGAGACTTTATAGTGCATTTATCGAAAGGGAATCGCGGTCTATCTTGACTCAGGGGGCTGAGCATCATGTACCTGCTCGCTGTTGCTCGTGCGGCGCTGTCCGCGAAGCTCCACCGCGTGAGGGAGATCGATTCCCGTGAATAATTGGACAATCAAATGGCAACTCCCACTTCACAGACCGCAGTAAACACCGCCGCAGAAAAAGAAGGCATAGTGCAACTGCTGCGTGATTTCACCCTGGAGACCACGCCCAAAAGCGCACACAAGGTCGCCGAGTGCCGGCAGTACATTCAGGACGGCACTTGGATCTACGTGACAGCGCTGCCGGGGCAACCCTACGCCGAGACCATCGACGCCTGCACCTTGCTGGCAAAGCAGGGCATGAGGCCCGTGCCGCACTTTACCGCGCGCAGCATTGCCGATCACAAAACGCTGGATCACCACCTAGCGCGCCTCACCGGGGAAGCGGGCGTGAGCCGGGTGTTGGCCTTGGCCGGCGCTAACAAACAAGCGCTGGGGGACTTCCCAGACAGTATCTCCATGTTGCGCACAGGTCTGTTTGATCGCCACGGCATCCAGTCGATCGGCATCGCCGGACACCCGGAAGGCAGCCCGGATATCAATCAACCCGAGCTGCGGGAGCACGGCCGCAAGAAAATCCACTACGCGGAACTGTCCGACACTCAGATGTACCTCATCACTCAGTTCGTTTTCGAAGCTAAGCCCATCGTCGACTGGGTGCAGCGGATCAGATCGGAGGGCAACGAGCTGCCCGTGGTGGTCGGCATCCCGGGCTTGGCATCGTTGAAATCACTGCTGAGCCACGCCAAGGCCTGCGGCATAGGCGCCTCGATGAACGTGCTGAGCCGCCAGGCGAAAAACGTGCACAAGCTGCTCAGCCCGCAAGCACCAGACAAGCTGATACGTGACTTGGCAGCATTTAACGCAGCAAGCCCCGAGAGGCCAATAGCAGGCTTGCACATGTACCCTCTGGGCGGCCTGTTGAAAACAGCCAAATGGAGCCAAGCTGTAGCCGCCGGGGCAATCGAACTGGACGGCAAAGGCGGCTTCTCGGTAACCGAATAACATCACCCCCGGCGAGCAAAGCCAGCGACTATCTCGAACTAACAAGCCATGCAAAACCCCTGTGGGTTGGAATTCACTGCAAACCTTGTGGGTTGGAATTCATTCTAATGTCTCCACAGCCTGAATCCACGCCCAAGCCAGCGACTGTCTCGCACTAACAGGGCAAGAAAAACCCCTTGTGGAGTGGGCTTCCTTCTAACGTCGCTGCTGCCCGAATCCACACCCAAGCCGGCGACTGTCTAGCACTAACAAGGCGAGCAAAACCCATGTGGGTTGGAATTCATTCTAATGTCTCCACAGCCCGAATCCACGCCCTAGCCAGCCACTGTCTCAGACTAACAAAGCAAGAATCCCCAAGCGATCACTTCACCAGCAACTCAATAAATTCCCCGCTCGCCTGCAGCGTAATCGTCACAGGCACGTCCCCGTTGTTCACCCAATACCAGCCATGATGCCCGCCATACACAGCCGTGATTTGACCGCTGTCTTCAGTCACCGCCTCGCCGGTGGAGTAGCTGATGTAGATATCCGGATTGGCGTAGGGGTCGCCATGTGTGTCGTGATACACAGCGCCGCCGTCGGTGTGCCAGCTGTAATTGGCGATGTAGCCCTTCAGCATATCCAACTTCACCTCCTGGCCCTCACCGTCGAGCAGCGTCAAGCTGATCTCCCGCTGCTGCTGCGGTCGACCGTCTGTAGGCGCATCCGGTTCGGCCATGGCCGTCTTGATCTGCCCCATGCGCGTCAGGTGCAATCGCTCGCCAATGCCGGTCATATCCAGCCCGCGCTCCGCAGGCAGCACCACCGCCACCACCAACACCGCAGCCACCGCCACAGCAAAGCCAGTGCCCAGCCACAACTGCGTCAGGCTTGGTAATTCATCACGCTCAGGTTTTCTAATGTTCATGCTGTCACCGCCAAATACCCAAGAATCTGATACCCCATCAACGCCACACCACAGGCCATCAACACATAATTAGCAAAACGCGCCTGTGCCCAAAACACCGCACTGCGCCGCCAAAAGCCCATCACAATCAAAATCGCCCCCAGCGCCAACAGCTGCCCGATCTCCACGCCCACATTAAAGGCCAGCAAATTCGCCAACAGCCCATCACTGGGAATGCCAAACTCCTGAATCTTGCTCGCCAAGCCAAAGCCGTGCAGCAAACCAAACACCAAGGTCGCCACTCGCGTATCCGGCGCGCAGCCGAACCACTTCTGCCATAGCCCCAGGTTATCCGCCGCCTTGTACACCACCGAAAAACCGATGATTGCGTCGATCAAATAGGCATTGACCGAAATCTCCCCCAGCACCCCCGCCAACATGGTCAGCGAGTGGCCCACGGCAAACAGCGTCACGTACAGCGCCACGTCCTTGAACTTGTAGAGGAAGAAGATCACCCCCAGCAAAAACAACAAATGATCGTAACCGGTCACCATGTGCTTGGCGCCCAGATACACATAGACAAACACCATGCGGCCAGAGCC
>JAWSVD010000528.1:0-2466 GCA_033852095.1 Granulosicoccaceae bacterium
GACCATATACTGCCCTACAAAACAGCGCACCGAGGTAATTTCTACGAACAACCATAGGGAGAATAAGCGCAGCGCATCCGCGTGGCTCGGTACCACTTGCAAGGCATGCCGCCGATGCGCCTGCGGCTTAGCGGCCCTACAAAACAGCGCACGGGGTTTTCCCGCGAACAACCGCAGGGCGAATAAGCGAAGCGCATCCGCGTGGCTCGGTGCCACTCGCGAGGCATGCCGCCGATGCGCCTGCGGCTTATCTGCCCTACAAAAACCTGCACGGGGTTCCTGCGAACAACCGTAGGGCGAATAAGCGCAGCGCATCCGCGTGGCTCGGTGCAAAGACAAGTCACGCATTACAGCTTAGGCGCCGCTTTCTCAGCCGCCGATTTTCCCGCCCAGTTCGCGGGTGATAAAGGCCTGCACAATGCTGTCAATATCAGTGTCGCGCTTAAAACCCATGCTGTCCGCGCGCGTTGTTTTTAATGTACCGGGCCAGCTTTTCACCAGCCGTGTTATCTCCGTATCGGGTGCCCAGTCCAGCAAAGACGTATCACCGCCCGCCCGTTCCAACGCCGCTACCATTTCTTTGATTGTCACCGTCAGGCCCGGCAGGTTCAGTGTCCGCGGACCACCGCTCCAATCATCCGCGCTTGTCTCGTGCGCGTGCAGCAGGTTTTCTATCACCACCGCAGGCGATGAAATCCACAGCGGCTGGCTGGCATCCGTCACCGGACAGATCGCGCGCTGACCCTGCAACGGTTCGCGCAAGATGCCACTGACAAAAGATGAGGCCGCTTTGTTGGGCTTGCCCGGGCGCACCGACACGGTGGGCAGGCGCACGCCACGGCCGTCAATATAACCCTTGCGCGAATAATCGTTGACCAGGAACTCGCCCACTACTTTTTGCGTGCCGTAGGAGGATTGAGGCGTGGTGGGGGTGTCGTCTTCGACGACAGCGGGCGCGTCGCCAAAGGCCGCCACGGAACTGCTGTAGACGAATTTGGGTGCGTGTGGCAGCTGCCGACAGCACTCGAGCAAATGCCGCGTGCCGTCGATGTTGACCTGCATGCCCAGGTCAAAGTCGGCCTCGGCCGCGGAGCTCACCACGGCGGCGAGATGGAAGACACTGCCCACGGAGGCGTCGATCACGGAATCGAGCACAGCGCGGTCGGTGATATCACCGATAACCGTTGTCACACCACTCAGGGGAACCACTGCTTCCGCTTGATCGAGCAATACAATCTCGCTCACGGGCGTGGCCTTGCCCTGGTGATCCATCAGCGAACCACGTTTCAGAATCTCTTCTGCCAGCCGTCCGCCCAAAAAACCACAACCGCCCACGATCACAACTTTCATGCACCACTCCCCATCGTTAAGGTGAACACGCAGCTTACAGGAGTGTTTTAAATAATACTATACCGTTCTGGGCGTAGCCCGCCGCCAAGTGGCTCGACGCCATCCCAGCTCTGATTGCCGTCGCGGCAGCTGGGCGCTTGCCGATTGCAAACACCCTACCAATGCTGGTAAAGCCCCGCCAACAAGCAAAGGCTCAACCCTAGCGTGGACGAACGCCCGACTATAAACGGCTGCGCTCACTCAGCTTGCGCGTGCGTGTTCGATGCCCGCCATCACCCCGCGCAGTTCAGCCAGACCGCGCATGCGGCCTATCAAGGGATAGCCGGGCATGCTGTCGCGCTTCAGATCGTCCAACAGGTCTTGCCCGTGGTCCGGTCGCATGGGAATCAGCGCATCACTGCGGCCGGCGGCACGACGCCGCGCCTCCTCATCCAGCAGCGCCGCGATCACGCCGACCATGTCGGTGTCGCCCTCAAGGTGCGCCGCCTCGTAGAAACTGGTTTTCTCAGCGAAGGCTGGCTGGATGCGGCTGGTATTGCGCAGGTGCACAAAGTGAATGCGGTGGCCGAGTCGCTTGATAAAACCCACCGCGTCCAGCGCTGCATTGACCCCCAGGGAGCCGGTGCAGAAGGTGATGCCGCAGTTGGGCGAGTTCACCGCTTCGAGCACTTGGGCGTAGTCATGCTCGCAGGACATGATGCGCGGCAGACCCAACAGTGAGAACGGCGGATCGTCGGGATGGCAGCAGAGATTGATGCCCTGCTCCTCCGCCACCGGCACGATCTGCTGCAAGAAATCAATCAAGTGCTTGCGCAACACCGTGGCGTCAATGTCCGCGTATTGCGCCAGGTGATGGTGCACATCCTCGACCGTCCACTTCTCGTTGGCGCCCGGCAGACCGGCCACTATGTTGTTTTGCAGGGCCGTGCACTGCTCGGCGCTCATCTGCACGTGACGCGCCTGTGCCTGCGTCACAAATTCCGCCGGGTAATCCTGCTCGGCGCCTGCGCGCTGCAAGATGTACAGATCAAAGACCGCAAAGTCCAACAGATCAAACAGCATCGCCGAGCCGCCGTGGCTGCGCCGCGCCGCCAGATCGGTGCGGGTCCAATCCAA
>JAWSVD010000529.1:0-1475 GCA_033852095.1 Granulosicoccaceae bacterium
CGCGCGCAGTATTTCAGGCATGTGACAAGCTCCCGTCGTGATGATCTGCGCGGGCTGTCAGAGCAATGCCTACGTCGAGACAAGGGTCCTGGCGAATGGCGCGCTCATTTACTTTAAGCAGCTCTTCAAACAGGGCTTTTACCGAATCTGCCATCACCGCCGATGAAGGGTGTTTAATCAAATCGAGCATCAGTTGATGTTTGCTCACCGCCGAGGCGAGCGGCGAGCCATGCAAAAAGTGCAGGACCACATCAGTGGCGTCAGTGAATTGCCCTTGTTTCAGCAGCAGAGCCACACGCGTCCGGGTGGCAATCGCCCCCACCGGTATGCCTTTAGCCTGCAGTTGCAACAGCGCTTGCCAGGCGGACTCAGTCGCAGCCAAATCATCGCGCTCAACCGCTATTCTAAATTGCATCGCCTGATACAGAGCTCGGTCGCCGGGGCCTAGACATACACTCGCGGACAACGCTCTGGCAGACTTCGCAGCGGCTTCGGCTCGGCCCTGATAAATAGCCCCCAGTGATCCCACCAATTGGCAATATTGAACGTAAAGAGGCTTGGCAGAGGCAGCGGCAAATTGCTGAGCTTCCAGCAATGAGCGGTCGGCCTCGCGGTGATAACCGTGCTCGTACAAGGTCAAAGCGTGTCGGGCAAAACAGACCGCCAATGCGTCCGCACGGCCCACTGCCGCATAGACATCAATCGCGCGCTGATATCGCTGCACACTACCGCTCAAATCACCTTCATCAGCCTGATAAACCGCCAACAGACAGTTGGCTTCAGCTGAGACCAAGCTATTGTGCGGGGCGTCATCAATGATGTCTTGCAACAACTCGTTCAGCCGCTCATTAGCGGGTGCGCGCTGGGTCGCAAACTTGTAGTAGCTGGCCAAGGCCAGATCAAGGTAGAGCACTTGCTCACTTTCAAAGGTGTAGCGCATCGCACGCAGCGACGGCGATGCCTCTGCCGCCTGAAGAAACTCCAGAGGCCCGAGCTTCAGCTGCTCCGCGAAGGGATCCGCCTGCGCAGATCCCGTAGACGGCCCTTTGAACGGCCCTGTGCCCCTACCGGTCTCACGACCTGGATCACTCAAAAAATTGTTAACCAAAGCTAAAAACCCTGTGCGTTTCCTGTGTACCGCATGTATGTGTCCATACAAAAAGACTAGTACAAGCCACGGCTTGCACTCGCAATCATTGCAAAACGATAGTTTGTTGCGTGAAAGAGATGCTACCCCGTGCCCCATACAGAGGCATAGAGCCATAAAAGCCCCCGCACACGTTTAAGCAGACTTAGCACTGAGGCCTGACCCATACGCGCCAAACACACAGACAGCGCTGCACACAGGCGCATAACGCTCTTCACAAATGATGTGAATTCAGTGCTTGACTCTACATTTAGTTTCACGCAATATCATCTCACTTCAGATCCAACCCAAGAACCCACTGATGCCCCACAATTCACACGCAGCGCAA
>JAWSVD010000530.1:0-3525 GCA_033852095.1 Granulosicoccaceae bacterium
TGAAACAAGCGCTTGATCAGGGTCTCGCCGTCTGTGCTCATCAACTCCTCAGAGAACAAGGTGCCGCCCAAGATTTCGGCCCGCGCCCAACCCTCGGGATCATCCTCCCCGGGAAGCCGCTGCAACAACATGCCCGCGTTGCGCTTGCCGTCGCTGGCCAGCCAGAAGCGGGTCAGCAGCTGCTCGCTCTGGCGAAAATACTCCGCCAGGCAATCGCCGAGGTTATCGCCGCTGAGCTCGACCACGCCCTGGTAGTCTTCACCCGCCGCATGGGAAATGATCAGCGTCAGCCGGGCGCGCTCGCCAAAAGCTTGCGCTGGCGTGGCTGACATGGGCGGCTCGTGCTCCCATTCGGCCGTGGCGCGCACGCCGCCGTCTGCCGTGGCCTGCGCCACCAACAAGCTCATGTCGCCCTCGCCCTGCACCTGCAGCGAGAGCTTGCCGTCGAACTTCAAGGTGGCGGTCATCAGGGTGACCGCAGCCAGGGCCTGCCCCAACCACTGCCGCACCCCAGCGGGGTAGTTACGGCGCTCCAGCACGTGCGACCAAGCTTCGTCCATGCGCACGTGCACACCGCGCACGCTGCTCTCTTCCAGCAAAAAAACGTTCAGCTGATTTTGATTGTCCACGAGTGAGCTCCTCAGCGCTTTAACTTGGTCTTGAGCAATTGATTCACTTGCCCCGGGTTGGCTTTTCCTTTGGACGCCTTCATGATCTGGCCCACAAAAAAGCCCATCACCTTGTCCTTGCCGCCCAAATACTCTTCCACCTGGCCGGGGTTGGCCGCTAATATCTCATCCACAATCGCTTCGATAGCGCCCGTGTCGGTGATCTGCTTCAAGCCCTTGGCTTCAATGATCGCATCGGCGCTCTCGCCCTCACCCGCCCAGAGCGCATCCAACACTTGCTTGGCGATTTTACCGTTGATGGTATTGTCCGCGAGGCGCTGCAATACACCGCCCAGTTGTGCGGCACTGACCGGCGAAGCATCGATAGCGATCTCAGCTTTTTGCAAGCGCGCGCCCAGCTCGTTGATCACCCAATTGGCCGCGTGCTTGGGCTGATNNGCAGGCCGCCACCACCGCTTCAAAATAATCGGCGGCAGCTCGGTCGTTGATCAACAAGCGCGCTTCCGTTTCACCCAAGCCCAATTGCTCCACAAAGCGCGCCAGACGCAGCTGCGGCAGCTCCGGCAGCTGTTCACGGCACGCGTCAATAAAGGCGTCATCCACGTGCACCGGCAGCAAATCCGGGTCGGGGAAATAACGGTAGTCGTTGGCCTCTTCCTTGGAACGCATGCTGCGCGTTTCATCGGCATCGGCGTCGTAGAGCCGCGTCTCTTGCCGCACCGTGCCACCGTCTTCCACCAGCTCAGTCTGACGCTCAACCTCTAGGTTGATGGCGCGCTCGAGGAAACGAAACGAGTTGAGGTTTTTGATTTCAGCGCGCGTGCCGAGCGTCTCGCTGCCGTGCAGGCGGATGGACACATTGGCGTCCACTCGGAAAGAACCTTCCTGCATGTTGCCGTCGCAAATACCGATGTAGCGCACCAGGGCGTGGATCTGCTTGGCGTAGGCCACGGCTTCTTTGGCCGAGCGGATGTCGGGGTCGGAGACGATCTCCAACAGCGGCGTGCCCGCGCGGTTGAGGTCAATGCCGGAGAGACCGACAAAATTTTCGTGCAAGGATTTACCGGCGTCTTCTTCCAAGTGGGCACGGGTCAAGCCGACCTGCTTCACGCTGCCGCCTTCCTGCACCACCTCGATCATGCCCACGCCCACGATCGGGTGATCGAGCTGGGAGATCTGGTAGCCCTTGGGCAGATCGGGGTAGAAATAGTTTTTGCGCGCAAACACCGATTTGCGGCCAATCTCGGCACCGGTTGCCAAGCCAAACTTCACCGCGGCCACCAGGGCCTCGCGGTTGAACACAGGCAATACACCCGGCAGACCCAAGTCCACAGCGCAAGCCTGGCTGTTGGCCTCGGCGCCGAAGGCGGTGCTGGCGGCGGAGAAGATCTTGCTCTGGGTCGCCAACTGGGCGTGGATTTCCAGACCGATCACGGTTTCAAAAGCTGAATGACTCATCTGTTCGCCCCTCTCAAGCAAAGGCCGACGGCAGTTGCAGGTGCCAGTCGGTGTGTTGTTGGTATTGGTGAGCGACGTTCAGCAAACGAGATTCTGAGAACAGCGGTCCGAGCAGCTGTGCGCCCACGGGCAAGCCGTCCGCCAGGCCCACCGGCATGGAGATGCCGGGCAGGCCCGCGAGGTTGGTCGACAAGGTGTAGATGTCACTCAGGTACATGGCGACGGGGTCGTCGCTCATCTCACCGAGCTTAAAAGCGGTGGTCGGTGCCACCGGCCCCATCAGTACATCGCAGTGCTCGAAGGCCTGGGTGAAATCCTGGGCGATCAAACGTCGCAGCTTTTGCGCTTTCAAATAATAGGCGTCGTAGTATCCGGCGGACAGCACATAGGCCCCCACCATGATGCGGCGCTGCACCTCCTTGCCCAGACCCTCACCGCGCGAGCGCTTGTACAGGTCTTCGAGGTCTTTGGGGTCTTCGCAGCGGTGGCCGTAGCGCACGCCATCAAAACGCGAGAGGTTNNNNCACCGCGCCCTGCGCTTCGAGTTCCTTGGCCGCGGCCATGACGCGCTCGCCCACGGCGGCGTTCAAACCCTCGCCGAAATACTCCTTGGGGATGCCGATGCGCAGCCCGGCGATGGCATTGGACAGCGCCGCTGAGTGATCATCCACCGGGCGATCAACACTGGTAGAGTCACGTGCATCGTGGCCCGACATGGCCTCGAGCACCAGCGCACAATCCGCAGCCGTGGCGGCGATCACGCCGCCCTGATCCAGGCTGGAGGCGTAGGCCACCATGCCGTAACGCGAGACCCGCCCGTAGGTGGGCTTGATGCCAGTGACACCGCAAAAGGACGCGGGTTGGCGGATCGAGCCACCTGTGTCTGTGGCTGTGGCCACCGGCACCAGCCGGGCGCCCACCGCCGCCGCCGAACCACCGGAGCTGCCACCGGGCACCCGGTCCATCGCCCAGGGGTTTTGCACCGGCCCGTAGTGGCTGTTCTCGTTGCTCGAACCCATGGCGAATTCGTCCATGTTGGTCTTGCCGATCGAGACCATGCCGGCGCTGTCGAGCTTGCTGACCACGGTGGCATCATAGGGCGAGATGAAGTTAACTAACATCTTCGAGCCGCAACTGGTGCGCACGCCCTGGGTGCAGAACAAATCCTTGTGCGCCAGCGGCAAGCCCGTCAGCGGGCCAGCGTCACCCGCGGCGCGGCGTGCATCGGCAGCCGCTGCCTGTGCCAGCGCCCGCTCAGGAGTCAGGGTGATGAAGCTGTTCAGCCCGGCGTGTGCCGTGGCGCGGTCCAGGTAGTGTTGGGTCAGTTCAACACTGGAGTATTCACCGGCCTGCAAGCCGGACGATAATTCGGTGAGTGTCTTTTGATGCATCGGTTCAGATCGCATTGGTCAGGGCAGCGTCAGGGCCGCCGTCAAAA
>JAWSVD010000081.1:0-8450 GCA_033852095.1 Granulosicoccaceae bacterium
TGTTTGCGCTAAATACCTATATATCAACAGCATAGTTAGATAACTCATGGCTGGATTTCTCCAAAACGAATTATCGCTGTTGAATAATTCGTTCGGATGAATTAATCTTGATTCCAAGCTCCAAGGACAGTTACGCCATGACCAAGACCGCACTGAGTGCCACCAAGATAAGCCTGCTAGAAGCCGCCAAAGCGGTGCTGCTCGAGCAGGGATATGCGGGTCTGTCCACGCGCGCTATTGCCGCCAAAGCCGATACGCAGATGAGCCAGATCCGTTATCACTTCGGCAGCAAAGAGGGCATCGTGCTGGCGCTGTATGGCTACATGACGGATCAACTGATTGCCCGACAGACCACGCTTTTTGATGACCCCAATATTTCCCTGTCCACCAAATGGGAAGTGGCCTGTGATTATCTGGACGCCGACATTGATTCCGGCTACGTCCGGGTATTGCAAGAATTGATCGCGGTGGGCTTTTCCAATGATGAAGTCGGTCGTTTGGTGCGTGAGGGCTTCTCCCAGTGGCGTGAGCTGCATGTGCGGCTCGCGGAGGAATTCGCCGCAACTCACGGCTCCCTGGGGCCTTTCGAGCCGGAGGATTTTGCAGCCCTGGTGGGGCCGCTGTTCATAGGTGCAGAGGCCTTTATCCTGCTGGGGCAGGAGAGTGAGCTGACCCCCATACGGCGGGCGTTGCGGCGCGTGGCAAAGGTGATTCGTTACTACGAAAGAAAACCGGATGGAGGACCTACACATGCGATCAGTGAAACCCCATCTTGAAGGGGATATCCACCGCGACGGCGTGCGCTTGCAGTATGCGGTCTATGGCGAGGGCGAGCAGACACTTCTGTTTATCCCCACCTGGATGTTTGTGCACTCACACGTCTACAGGGCGCAGATACCGTATTTCAGCGACAGCTACCGCTGCATAACCTGGGATCCGCGCGGTAACGGCAAGTCCGACAGCCCCACAGACCCGGCCCTGTACGGGCAGGGGCATTACGTTGAAGACGCGCTTGCCATCATGGCGGCCACGGATACAGACAAAGCCATTCTCTTCGGTTACTCCCAGAGTGGCCCCACTTGCGCCATCCTAGCGTCCTACTACCCGGAGCTTGTCACGGCGGTGGTCACCGTTGGCACGCATACGCCACTTGTACCGCGTTTTGAGCACAACAGCGAAGCCAATTACAACAGCGTCGTCAGCAATCCACAGGGCTGGGAGAAATACAATCGCGGCTATTGGGCGACGAATTTTCCGGACTTTGCCGATTTCTTTTCACACGAGCTGTTTGTAGAGCTGCACTCCAGCAAACACCGCCAAGACGTGTGCGAGTGGTCCACCGGGACATCGGGCGCGGTGTTGGCGGCGTCCATGGCGGCACCTTATGCCGGGCAATACCCGCTGGATGAAGATTGTTATAGGCGCATCAGCTGCCCGCAGCTGATCGTGCACGGGCGCTTGGACGCCATTGCGCCGGTGGCTGCATCGATCAAAGTTGCAGCGCTCTGCGGCTGTGATCCCGTGATTTTTGAAACGGCCGGGCATGCGCCGCATGCGCGCTATCCGGTCAAATTCAACCTGCTGATGCGGGACTTTTTAAGAGAGCACGCTGCAAGCCCAGACCACGCCCTATCTGTCAGAAAGGGGAGAGCGTGATGCGTGCCAAGCTAGCCGACATGAGCGGGACGATTGACCGCGATGGGGTCAATGTTTATTACGAGTCCTACGGCGAGGGCGAGCACACGATATTTTTTGTCCCGCCCTGGTGGCCCTTTGCTCATTCCCGTGTTTACAAGGCGCAGATCCCTTACTTCAGCGAGCACTTTCGCTGCGTGACCCAAGACCCACGTGGCAACGGCAAGTCCGACCACTGCGTCGATCAGGAGCAGTACGGTATCCAGAACTACATGGATGACACGCTGGCGGTGATGGATGAATTGGGCATTGAGAAAGCCATCCTATTTGGTCACTCCTGCGCAGGGCTGACCTGTGCAGCGCTGGCGGCATTTCACCCAGAACGGGTTCAGGCCTATGTCGCGTTAGGAACCGTCTCGCCACTGGCAAAACCGCACGCCCATCGCCCGCCGCGGGACTTCGTTCGCAAATTCAAAGATCACCAGGGCTGGCAAAAATACAACCGCGAGTACTAGGGTATGGACTACCCCGACTTCACCGAATTTTTCAGCGATGAGTTGTTCACCGAAGCGCATTCGAGCAAACAATGGGAGGACTGTGTTCGCTGGGCCGCGCAGACAACACCGCAAAGCCTGATCGCCTCCATGGTGGGCCCGAAGAAGAAGGGCCCGATCATGAACGAGGCCGCCTACGCTCGGATCAGCTGCCCTGCGCTGTTGATCCACGGCGTGGACGACCGAGTGATCCCTGTCACGACCTCGCAAGCCGTGGCGGCGATCACCGGCGCGGAACTGCAGCTGCTGGACGGGGTGGGGCACAACCCGCACGCGCGTATACCGGCACGTATCAATACCATGACCCGAGATTTCCTCGCTAGAAGCTTGGGCACATGGCATCCAAAGCACAACAAGACCCAGGAGGCACGCATGAGCAAGCAGCGATCCAAGCCGTCCAAGAGAGTGCTGTACCTGTCCTCGCCGATTGGTCTAGGCCACGCCCGGCGCGATCTGGCGATCAGCCATGAGCTGCGGAAGCTTGTGCCGGACATGCACATTGACTGGTTGGCGCAGGACCCTGTCACGCGATTCCTAAAGGCAAACGACGAGCGCGTCCACCCGGACAGCGACAAGCTTGCCAGTGAGAGCATGCACATCGAAGAGGAGTCCGGTGAGCATGATCTCAACGCCTTCCAAGCAATCCGCAACATGGATGAAATACTGATCAAAAATTTCATGGTGTTCCAAGAGGCCGTTGAACAGCAAGACTATGACTTGATCATCGCCGACGAGGCCTGGGAGGTGGATCACTTCTGGCACGAACACCCGGAGCTGAAGAAGGCGCAGATGGCGTGGCTGACCGATTTTGTGGGCTGGGTGCCCATGCCGGAGAACGGCGAGCACGAAGCCTACCTCACCACCGATTACAACGCCGAGATGATCATGCACATAGAGCGGGCCCCAGCCCTGCGGGACCGCGCCATCTTTGTGGGAAGCCCTGACGACATCATCCCGCACAGCTTTGGCAAGGACCTGCCAATGATGCGCGACTGGGTGCCGGAGCATTTCGATTTCTCCGGTTATATCCTAGGTCAGCACCCGGATGCTTTCGGCAGTCGAGAGGCGCTGCGACAGCGTTTTGCTTACCGTGCGGGCGAGAAGGTCTGCATTGTCACCGTGGGTGGCTCGGCGGTAGGGGCCAGCCTGATCCGCCGCATACTCGATGCCTACCCGCTGGCAAAGCGCAAGATACCCGAGCTGCGCATGATCGTGGTCACCGGGCCGCGGCTCGATCCCGCGTGCTTTGATTTGCCGGTGGGGGTAGAGGCCCATGCCTTTGTACCCGATCTGGACCACCACCTGGCGGCCTGTGACTTGGCGTTGGTGCAAGGGGGATTGACCACCTGCATGGAATTGACAGCTGCAGGCACACCGTTCTTGTATTTTCCGCTTAAAAATCACTTCGAGCAGAACTTCCACGTGGCCCAGCGTCTGGATCGCTACGGTGCTGGGCGGAAAATGCTCTACGACCACAGCGATCCTGATCGCATAGCGCAGGCGATGGTCGATGAGCTCTCTCTATCCCGGGTATTTCGTCCGGTCGAGTCCGATGGCGCAGCGAGAGCGGCCAAGATGCTTCATGAATTGATCTAATCAAACTTGATTCAAACGCAAGACAGAAACACAGCAACACAGAAGGAAAACTATCGATATATCACGCTGAGGAGAAGGCCCATGGTTCCCTGGGAATTGAAAATGAAAGAGTTCGTCAACTGCAACTGTGACTACGGTTGTCCCTGTCAATTTAATGCGCTGCCATCACACGGCGACTGTTACGCCATTGCGAGTTTCGATATATCCGAAGGCCACTACGGGGAAACCGACCTCTCCGGCGTGCGATCCATCGGCATCCTGACCTGGCCAGGTGCTATTCACGAAGGCAACGGATCAGTGGAGGCCATCGTGGATGAGTCTGCAACGGACGCGCAACGTGAGGCTATTCTCAAAATCATGACCGGTCAGGACACAGCGCCCATGGCCACCATGTTCTCCGTCTTCGCCTCCACCATGACCACTGTGCACGAGCCGGTCTTCGCCCCCATCGAACTGGAAATTGACGTCGAAAATCGCACCGCAAAGGTGAACGTGCCTGGCCTTATTGAATGTGTGGGCGAGCCAATTCGAAATCCTGTGACGGGTGATGTCCACAGGGCGCGAATTGATCTGCCGGGTGGCTTTGAGTACGCCATCGCGGAGGTGGGATCGGCGTCCGGTAAGGCAAGCGGCGCCATCAAACACGAGCTGAGTGATTCGCACGGTCAGTTTGCCTACCTGCACATGAACAACAACGGGCCAGTTCACGTAACGGGGTAGTTGTTTTTTTAGGGAATCGTATAGCCGCGTTTTCGTGAGAAAAGATGATCCATCCCTGGGATTGAGTACTTGTTCAATGCTGCCGTTGGGCAGTGGCGAAAACGCGGATAACGATTCAATACAGCACGGGAGCGTTCATATGTTTGAAAATATACTCAGGCAAGACAACCGGGTTGTCGTCTCTTGTCTCTTGTTGGTGTCTGCATTTTCATGGTGGTACTTGTTTCAGGGTGCTGGCATGTCGATGAACATGCCCACAATGGCTGGCACTGACGGTGGCATGAGCGCGATGGCGGCCACGGGAATACCCGTGCAGGCTTGGTCTCTGGATCACAGCTGGGCGATATTTTGGATGTGGTGGGTGATGATGGTGGCCATGATGCTGCCCAGTGCCGCACCGATGATCCTGTTCTTTGCTGTGGCCAACCGCAATACCACTAAAGGCGATGCTGCGTTCGCAAGGGTATCGACAGTCTACTTCGCCGCGAGCTACTTATTCGTGTGGGGGCTGTTCAGCTTTATGGCCACAGGGATTCAATGGGGCCTGTCTTATCAAGGCTTGCTTGGCCCGATGATGGACTCTAAGCACACGGTCTTTACCGCTATTTTGCTGATAGGCGCAGGGCTTTATCAATTCCTACCCGCCAAGGAAGCCTGTTTGCGTCACTGCCAAACGCCGCTGCATTTTGTGATGACGCAGTGGCGACCCGGTCGTCTCGGCGCGGTGCAGATGGGGCTGATACACGGCGCTTATTGCCTGGGCTGTTGCTGGTTTCTGATGTTGTTGCTTTTCTACGGAGGGGTGATGAACTTGGCTTGGATAGGCGGCTTAGCGCTCTATGTGTTGCTGGAAAAAACTTTTGCCGCATCCCATATTTTGGGGAAGACAACAGGTGGCTTGTTGATTTTAAATGGAATGGCGGTGTTGTTTATTTAGGGTTGGATAATTGCGATTTATAATCTAAGGGATAAAAAAATGCGCACAAATGATATTAAGGAAGCATTGGACCGAGTGGTTGATGCGTTTGAAAAACGACCAGAATTGGGCTTGGCTACCGACAGCACTTCCTGTGTGGTCGAAGACGGTCTGCAGTGCAGGGTCAGCGCGGGTGATTTCCATGCCGACGTTGATATGCCTGAAGTGCTGGGCGGTTTGGGCGGGCCCACACCGGGCTTCTACGGTCGGGCGGCCATCATCAGCTGCATCGCCATAGGCATCAAAATCACAGCGGTCCGTGCTGGGGTGGTGTTGGACAAAATCGCGGTTGATATCGATATGGACTGGGACAACCTGGGTATATTTGGTATTAACAATGTGTCAGCGGGGCCTATTGAGTCTCGAATTGTTGTTCGCATTCAAAGTGAGGCGAACACAGCGGACGTAGAAGAGGTGGTTGCAACAGCGCTGAAAAATGACCCTTGGTTATTGGCGTTTAGCGATCCACAAGCGCTGGTACCAAAGATAATCGTAGAGGAAACCGCAGCTTAAGATGGTTTTGCTTTGCTTCACAGTCGCTGTCAGTTCCCCGAATTTGTAATCGCGGTAACACTCTTAGAAACAGGGAGATACTCTATGGATAGAATGATTTTAGACCGCTTCAAAATACCAGTTGTTGCAATTTTTGCGACAGCTCTTGTCGCTTGCGGCGGCGGTGGAGGCGACGACGGCGTGGTGGATAGCAGCGCGGATCGGCCCGATTCTATTGAGATATCAGTCGACACAAGCATCTCGCTAGCCAACGACTCGCTGCCCGGATTCGATGGGCGAGAGCGCCCTTTGGGCGCAGTTGAAACTACCACGGGTGAGCAGTCCGTGTTTGTCGCCGACGAACTCTGGTTGGCTACTGATGACACTGAAGAACTCGACAGTCTGTTGCAACGATGGAATGGCGAAGTCATTCAATCAATTGATATGCGCGCCGCAGGCATTGATCTGCCCGCACAGCACCTAATACGGGTTGATACAACACTTATCGATTCATCGGCGCTGGTGCCTGACATCAATCAATTGAATGGCGCAGGAGGGGGCGCGTTCCGTGTCTCCAGTGATCAAGGGCTGCGACTTCTATCTGCCGGTGTGACGGAAAAACTCGCTGATAGGCCGGTCGGCTTGAATTGGGTGGGTGTAGGGCAGAGTTTGGAATCAGGCTTTACCACTGAAGCGCCAACTGGAAATGCCTTGCGAGCAGACTTCCCCTACACGCCAAATGCTGCACAGTGGCCAACCCACAATCTGGATGATAACCAGTCTATCGGGGTGGTCAAGGCGTGGGAGGCTCTCGCCAGGGCGGGAAAGCTGAGCAATAAAGTCCGGATTGCCGTGGTAGATCAGGGTTTCTACGTCAACGAAGATTTGGCGACCGATTTCATGGCGGTCTCCCTCATTCCCTTTCAAGATGCAATTGGCTCAGAGAACTTGTTCAATTGTGGTGGCGGAAATCCTTGCCCGTGGCATGGGACCTTGGTAGCGAGTGCAGCGATGGCAATCCCGGATAACAGCTACGGCGCTGCGGGGCCTGCCGGACCTGTCGCACAACCAATACTGATTCACGCTACTGGGGATATGTTTATGTCAATACAAGCCCTGGTCAGCGCCAGAGCTCGCGAAGCGCGGATTGTCAACATGAGTTACGGAATACCGGTTCCCTGGCCCTTGGTATTCTCGCTGGCACCCTTTGAAGCGGCCACTTTCGCGGCTCGACAAAGTGGCATGCTTTTGTTCGCAGCAGCCGGTAATTCCAATAGCAATGTCGATGTCAATGAAACTGCGTTTGGAGTCTCTGTTGGTTTCGAAGAGACTTGGCATACACCGTGTGAAAACGCAGGTGTTATTTGTGTCGGTGGGGTCGCGGTTAATTCGATGGCCAAGGCGGCGGGATCGAGCTATGGCGCGGAACAAGTGGATATATTCGCACCCTACAGGCTCTGGTTGGGCCCCGACCCTGACAACCCCAACAACACCGCACGTGCCAAGCAAGGCACCAGCTTTTCATCACCCTTTGTTGCAGGTGTGGCAGCTTTGATCTGGAGCGCGGATCCAGGACTGAGCGCGAACGAAGTTGAGGATATTCTGCTGTCGACCGCGCACCCGAGTAGTGAAGATAAAGTCAATCGTGTGGTTAATGCGGCGGGCGCTGTACAGGCGGCGCTTGGCAACGTAGCGCCCAATCTGGATGTGAGGGCCCCAGTAGCTGATCAACGTCTGGAGGTGAATTTGGCGTATCGATTTGCCGCTGATGTGGACGATTTTGAGGATGGCAGAAACTGCTGCGACATCAGTTGGTCAAGCAATGTCGACGGAGACTTGGGCACAGGGCGGGTTATCAACCCGAGTTTCAGTACCTTGGGCGTTCGAACACTGCGCGTGAGCACAGAGGACAGCGAGGGCGCACGTGGAGATGTTCAGCGTGTGTTTGAAGTGGTCAATTCGCCCCCGACAGCGAGCATAACTGCGCCAGCCGCTGGCGCTACCGTGTTCAGAAGTACGCTGACAACGCTCAAAGGCAGCGCGAACGATATCAACGAATCAGGCGGGCTGTTGGCCTGTGGGCTATTGCGTTGGACCAGCAATGTAGCGAGCGATGTTGGCTTACTGGGTGTTGGCTGTGAGATATCGGTGAGTTTTACAACTCTCGGCAGTCGCACACTGACGCTCGAAGCCACTGATCCGCAGGGTGGTAGTGATCAAGCCTCGGTTGTGATCAATGTCGCAGAGACACCCGTTAACTTGCCGCCGGTTGTGCGTATTACTCAGCCCGGGAACAGGCAGGTGGTTGGGATATCCGAGCTACTCACCCTGACAGCTACAGCGGAAGACCCCGAGTCTGATCCTATCAATTCGATCACTTGGCGAGTCCAAGTGAACGGTGGAGCTCAGGTGACTATTGGTCAGGGTGCAGCACTGGATTGGCGCCCGAGTGACAGCATCGACTTCAGTAATGAAGG
>JAWSVD010000082.1:0-25550 GCA_033852095.1 Granulosicoccaceae bacterium
AAGACTCAGTGTGGGCTTGTGCGCGTTATCTGTCTAATGCATAGTAAGTATGCTCACTATGACTGAGTTGCATGGCTAATAGAGGCGTTTGTGCTGCAGTGATCAGTAAACTAAAAAACTTTGACCTCAACACGCTGGTTGCCCTCGAGGTCCTGTTGGAACTGCGTCACGTCAGTCAGGCGGCGGATCGCATGCACCTCAGTCAGCCCGCGATGAGCCGGATTCTGGGCAAGCTGCGCCTCGCTTTCGACGACCCGCTGCTGGTGCGCATTCACGCCCATCACCAGCTGACGGAGCGTGCGCAGTCACTGCAAATGCCCTTGCGCGCGATCTTGTACGGCATAGAACAGCTGATGCAGCCGTCCGCCTTCGTCGCGGCGCAAAGTCGGCGGACGTTCAGGATCGCACTCACTGATTTTTCGGCGCAGGTTTTTTTACCCGCGGTACTGCAGCAGATATACAGCGAAGCACCACATATTAAAATAGAGACCGTGGGCCTGCGCGTGGGCATGCTGCGCACCGAGCACTTCGACCGCATCGACGCCTCTATTTGCAACCGGGCGTATTACGGTCCCTGCGATCTGCATCATCACACCTTGTTCGCAACCCCCACCACGGTGTTGATGTGCAAGCAGCACCCGCTGGCGAAGAAGACCATGACGCTCGATCGCTATTTGCAGTACCCGCACGTGGAGGTGAGCTTGGGCGGGCACGAGGGCACGGCCATCGATGAGCTGCTGAAGCAGCAGGGCCGCTCGCGCACTGTGGGGCTGCGGGCCGCACACGTGATCGCGGTGCTGCCTGTCTTAGAGCGTACGGAGTTGCTGTTCAGCACCGCGTGGCAGTTGTTGGGCGCCAGCGGTTCGGCTTATGACTTACTGTCTAAGCCGGTGCCGCTCGATCTGGCCCAGGCTGAGTATTCGGTGGTCTGGCACCCGAAGAATGATGAGAGTGCGGCGAACAAATGGTTTCGTGAGTTGTTGATACGCGTGATCAACGAAGACGTGAAACGCAAGCTGGGATAAAATTTTGCCCGCAGGAGCATAGCAAGTGATTTTTCAATCCGCCATTTGTCTCTTCTACTCAGGCAGGTTTTGAAACAATTGCCCGAGCGAGTTTTTGCTCGGGTTGGCACACTCAGATCATTAATCGTCGTGATAGGGAGGCACTGATTCTCTGCGTGGCTGTATTGATAAAATTGGAAGGCAAATCTTCTGTGTCGGGGTTTGGATTTTCAAACTGTCGTGGCGCTTTAAATTTCGGCTGACGTAGATTGTAAATCGGCACATTGTTGCAAAGCTTTCCACGCATTCTCACTCGCCGGTGTCCACTGAATTCCACTAAAACCGGGGCGCAAACCCAGTCCCTTACGAAGTTCTTTCCTGAGTGGTTCGAGTGACGCATTAATCCTAGTCTGGAACAGCTCGGCGCGCTCCAGCCCCTCTCGTGCAAGGGACGTCTTGCCTCGATGCAGCTGCAACAAAGCGTTGCCCAGTTCCCACGTTCCTCTGCAATTGCTGTCGATGGCACCGTCCAATTCCTTGGCAAAGGCGAGTAGGCTTTCAACGCGTTTTAGATCAGGCACATCAGAAGACAATTCATAGCTGGCAGTATAGACGGGCAAGTGGAAGTTTATTAGCTGACCGAGGTCTAGCTGGCCAGCCTCCACTCTGGAGGTCTCTTGGCTAAACATTGACCCTAGACTTGGTAAGCTGCCGGCGGATATACGGCTGGCACTGAGCAAATGGAATTTTGCCAAATCGATCGCGGGTTCATCTTCAGAATTATAGGCATTGGAATAGCCAAAAAAAGAGAATTGCAGGGCTAGCTCAGCCCGACCAAATTGCGTACAGGCAAAGGCGGCTGCGACGTTTAGCTGCCCGCCCTGTTGCGTGCTGTTGCTCCGCAGCCAGTCAAAACCATCCAGCAGTACTTTCACCGCAATGTCCGCTCGGTTCGAGTGGATGGCTGCAATCACATTGATCGAAAAGGCGTTGATGCTGGCGCTAAGATAAACGGGGGAAACGAGGTGCTTTACCCGTTCCGCATATTGAGGCGCACGTCCTGGCGAGCTGTTAACGGAGACGTATTGCAGTGCGATTAATATGCACATGCGGCGAGGAACAGAAAGCGTGATGTGTTCAAGGGCGCTGTCACACGCTGTCAGTACCGGCTGTGCGCCAAATTGCACCATGAGCTTTTCAAGCAACAGCGCCTGCGTAAAGGCGCACGAGACATGACGAGACATGAAAATCAGATCGCGTACCTCGATGTACACGCGGGATCGGTTGAGCTCTGCCTCTACGGCGTAGTTTTCAATAGTCATCTAGACCTCGAAAATGAAGGGCAATTGAAAACATATTAATTGCAATAAGAACAGTAATATACATTGGGAGTGCGTATCAAGTGCATCGCCGTGAAAATAAGGGGAATTGTGTCCCATGAAGAAACTATCGAGAGTTGAAGTTACAGGAATAGATAACTTCGGACGTGGTGCAGCTCAATGGGCGGATTCTAAGCTGCAGTGTGGCTTAGTTGCGTCGCAACTAGAATTTGTATCAGTGTTCTGTTTGCGCAAATTGAAAATCCAAGCAGTGTTGCAGTGCACGCCAATTATTCTCCGGTGCCACGGTCCACAGCAAACGCTGTTTTTCTGCGCGCAGCCCCAAGCCATTTCGCAGCGATTTCCGGAGGGGTTCCATGGATGCGTTCGTCCTTGCGTGAGACAGCTCACTGCGCTCTAAGCTAGCGATGGCATTTACGTCGTGCCCCCGCTGCAATTGCAAGCAGCCATTGGTCGCTTCCCATTCCGACCAGCAACTGCGGTCAACCGTGCCACCCAGTTCTGCGGAAAAACCGAGTAAGCGTTCCACACGGGGGAGATCGGGATTGGCAGCGGCAAGCTCATCGGCCGCCGCGTAGACAGGCAGCATGAAGTTGATGTGCAGCCCGAGATCAAATCGTCCAGCCTCGAGCTTGCTGACTTCGTATTGGTACAGTGTGCTCAAACTGGAAGAGCTGCCAGTGACTATTCGATTGGCGTTGAGCAGAAAAAAACCGGACAAACTGATGCTGTGTTCATCTTCTTCCTCGCACGCATTTGAATAGCTGAGGTAGGAAAACTGTAGCGCAAGCTCAAAGCGGCCAAATTGCAGGCAGGCATAAGCAGCTGCTAGGTTGAGGCGCGCGCAATTTTGTACACGGTGTGTTCTCAACCATGCGAAGTTTTTGAGCAGTGCGGCTACCGCTAGATCAGCGCGATTCGAATCCACGGCAGCAACTACCTCCATCGAAAAGGCCTCGATGGACGTCGCCGTGCGCAGCGGAGAGATCAACGCCTGTATTTTTTCGGCGTACTGGGGCACGCGTTCAGCGCAGACATTGATCGCAACAAATTGAAGCCCGACCAATACACACATACGGCGTTCATCTGAGAGGGGTGTGGCATCAAGGGCGTCCGAAAAAGCTAAAAAGACAGCTTCGGTGCCAAATTGCGCAACAAGTTTTTCGATGTGAAGAAAGTGTGCAGGCACGGAGAGGCCGAGATGCGAAGAGCTGAGCGCATTGCAAGCACAAAGGTAAGGTTCAGAATGCGGCGACTCGGCGTGCTCTCTCTGCATTTTTACTGTTGTAATATTCGTATATGAAGTAACCGCATATTCACAAAGTCTTCTGTCGAAAAACCGACAGTAACAAGCGGGCTTTTAACTTGCCAGCGATTGTGCGATGGGTGATCGATTGTTGGCGTAAATAGGGCGGAATAGTTATTCGTGCAACACACAATGATGATGCGGTCACAAACAGCGCGTCTTTTTGCAAGTCCCTCTGTTCCTGCGCACCGCCGAACAGAACAAAGCAAGTACCGCGAGCGTTTGTCTGCTGAGCCAAAGTCGTACTCTGTTATTTGACTATAAACTGTCGGACCATGTGATGGCTTTAGTTTTGTGCCTGTCAACGCAGTTCGATTGCAAACTGATAGAATTCTCTAAGTAAAAATTAAACGGTGACCTGTGAAAGAAATCGCGCTATCGGCTGAGGCAGTCGTCCCTTCGAAAATTGTCTGCATTGGGCGAAACTACGCGGCGCATGCTGCCGAGTTGGGCAACGCCATTCCCGATGAGATGGTGGTTTTTGTGAAATCAAATTCTGCGATCAGCGATCAATTGCTGTCGGAATTCGGCGGGGAGAAGCTGCATTTTGAGACGGAAATATGCCTCCTGCACCGAGCCGGGCGCTTTACTGCGGTGGGGGTCGGGTTAGATTTAACTCGGCGCGAAAAACAAAACGAACTCAAGACCAAGGGTTTGCCGTGGGAACGCTGCAAATCTTTTGACGGTGCGGCGGTGTTGAGCCCCTTTGTCGACTTTGACGGCGAGCTAGACACGCTGCGGCTGGAGTTGGATATTGATGGCGAGGTGGCGCAGCGGGGCGGTGTTCCTCAAATGCTGTTTCCGCCGGCGCAGATCCTCGCGGATCTAAAAACGTTCATGAGTTTGGAAGACCATGACGTCGTCATGACTGGGACACCTGCGGGTGTGGGGCCTGTGCGTGCAGGGGCTGTGTTCGACGCACGGGTGTTCGCGGCAGAGGTGTTGGTTGTCAGTCAGCGCTGGGTTGCAGTCTGAGCTGACGAGCACCGGTGGTGCTGTACCTGTCCTGTCCTGTCCTGTCCTGTGCGTGCTTTGAGGGGCTGCGTTGATCTGATCGCAGCGGCGCAAGGGTGTCGCGCCGCTGCTGCAGACAGGCTTGTGCTGGGCCTATTAGCTCAGGTGGTAACCGGGTGTTGATTGCGACAGGGCGACTTCTTCCGCGTCCATCTCTTCGCTGATGTCGGCGAACAAAGGTGTGCTGAGGTAGCGCTCGCCGGTGTCTGGCAACATGCACAAGATAACCGAACCAGGCTCTGCCTTCTCCGCCACAGCCAGTGCTGCCGCGAAGGTGGCGCCGCCTGAGATACCGGTCAATATGCCTTCTTTTTGCGCCAGCTCCTGCGCCCATTTGACGCCGTCAGCACCGGCTGTGGGCAGCAGTTGGTCGTAGTAGCCCTTGTCCAGGGTCTCTTGCAAGACAAGTGGGATAAAGTCCGGTGTCCAGCCCTGAATGGGGTGCGGCTCGAAGGCGCCGTGGCTCTTGGCGGGCGATCCGTCCTCGCCGCGCACCTGGGCTTCGCCGCTGCCGATCAACTGCGCGTTGGCGGGCTCAGTCAATATGATCTTGGTCTCGGGGCGCTCGCGTTTGAGCACGCGGGACACACCCGTGATGGTGCCGCCGGTGCCGTAACCGCTGACAAAGTAATCGAGGCGGTCGCCGGCGAAATCACTGATGATCTCCGGGCCGGTGGTGCGCTCGTGCATGTCTGCGTTCGCGTCGGTCTCAAACTGCCTGGCGAAAAACCAGCCGTTGGCTTTTGCTAACTCTACGGCCTTGTTGTACATGCCCAGGCCCTTTTCGGCTTTTGGGGTCAGTACAACCTTGGCGCCGAACATGCGCATCATTTTGCGGCGCTCCACCGAGAAGCTCTCCGCCATGGTGATCACCAGCGGGTAGCCTTTTTGCGCGCAGACCATGGCCAGGCCGATGCCCGTGTTGCCACTGGTGGCCTCGACCACTGTCTGACCGGGCTTCAGCGCGCCACTGCGTTCGGCTTCTTCGATGATATTGATTGCCAGGCGATCTTTGACCGAAGCGCCGGGGTTAAAAAATTCTGCTTTGACGTAGAGCCGAACGCCTTCGGGCGCGAGGCGATTGATTCTGATGCAAGGGGTGTTGCCGATGGTCTCTGAGACGTTGTCGTAGAGCCGGCCGTGGCCGATTTTGTCTTCACTTGCCATGATTGATTTCCTTGTGTCGTTTAGAGCCGCAATGAGCAGCTCACTAAGGGGAGGGGTTTGTAGGTCCCGATTCATCGGGACAACATTTGACTAATTGCTGAACAAGCGACCGCGGTTGACCGTCAGCACATCCACCACGTCGTCGAGCATGTCGTCATCGGCGTCTTTGCTGGCCACGACCACGGCGTCCATGCAAATGGTGCTCAATTCGGTGTCAAACAACATGCCCTTGGCGACGTCGGGCTCTTCGAAGCGGTAGATCGGGCGACCGAGCTCAGGGTGCTTGTCGTTCAGGTCCCAATCTTTGATGTCGACCAGTTCGAGCTTGTCGTTGCCGAGCACGGTCTTGAGGTAACGCTGGTCCAAATTGAGCGGGTCACTGACCCACAAAAAGGCGTTTATCTCGCCGTTGGGGTTGTCGGCTATCTGGTTGAGCAGTTGCAGGCCGCCCTGGAAGAAGGTGGTGCCACTAGCGAAGCTAGGCTCGAGTTCCTGCATATAAGACCAGGTCACCGCCGAGCCAGAGCCCTTCTTTTGCACCGCGATGTTCGCGTCGCCGCTCTGCAAGTCACCCTCGTCGTTCACGTCCCCGTCGGCGTTGACCGCCACGTAGACACACTCGCTGTAGAGATTGCCCAGCACCTTGAGCTGGCCGGCCTGTTCGGGGTTGCGGCCCATCCACCACGCCAGGGCATCCAGCTGGGCAAAGCCCAGCACCGCTTCACCGGACGCCACGCGGTTAATGTTCTCCACGGAGCCCTTGCTCTTGACAGCTTTGGCGGGGTAGTCGTACTCCACTAGGATTTCGGCCAGCTTCTCGCCGGTGGCGAAGTAGGAGCCACCGCGTCCGCCGGTGGAGATAACAACATCGGCAGCGAGAACGGGCAGCGAGACGGCGGCGAGCGTCAGCGCGGAGATCAGTTTTTTCATGTCTAGAGGCACCTGTTGATGGATCGGCCAGAGGATAAGAATTCTCCTTGCATTATGATGGCAATCAGGGCGATTTCAAGGCTGTTGCTGATCCGGGTCGACGGCGACGAGTCGCCAGGCAAGAGGAGGGTGTGCGTGTTTGGCCCGGTGTTGCGCGGTTTTGAGCCACAGGTGTTGCCGTCGCGCCGAGCCAGAGCGGGATTGCGGAGACGCGATTAGCGCAGATCTCGCGACACGGCAGCCCGAATTTTGCTGTGCTGCAGCTAGGCCACGCGGGTGCAGAGGCCCCGGCAGACCAGTGCTGATCTACTGCTCGGGGACAAACACCTTCACTTCTTTGACGCAGCGCAGAGAGAAAACCGAGCGCGATTGCCGAATCCCGGGGATGCGACTGAGTCTGCGGGTCAGGAACTCCTCGTAGCCACGGGTGCCCGCCACCGCCACTTTGAGCAGGTAGTCGTAGTCGCCGCTGGTCATGAAAGCCTCCAGCACTTCGTCCAGGTGTTTGATGTTTTCACCGAAAGCCTGCAAAGCATCGCGGTCGTGGTGCTCGAGCGAGACTTCCACAAAAACAGTCTCCGTCGTGCCCAATTTGGATTGATCGATGTGTGCGTGATACCCGGTTATATAGCCCTCCTGTTCAAGTCGGCGCACGCGCTGCCAACAAGGGCTGGTAGTGAGCCCGACAGATTGTGCCAGCTCTGCGTTGGATATTTTGGCGTTGTCGGCAAGTAAACGCAGGATTTTCGCGTCGATGGCGTCAATTTTATTTGCTGAAGATATTTTCATTGGAAGTATCAAATGCTACATATTTGGTTATGTAAGAAATAAAATACTGCATGTTTGGGTTAATTGCCAAATAAACAGAATATTTGATTCCAAGTGAGGCGCTAGAATGAGCACTATAATTCCAGCTAAGTGAGGGCGGAGATGGACAAGAAAAGCGAGCCACTGGCATTGCATGTGCCGGAGCCTGGCTGCAGGCCTGGCGACCGCCCCGATTTTTCGGGCTTTGATATTCCGCGCGCGGGCGCTGTGCGTCGACCCGAGCCAGACACTTCTGCAGAAGACATGCGCGATTTGGCGTTTTCCGTGGTGCGGGTGCTGAACGCTGATGGCGAGGCCGTGGGCCCCTGGGCGGGGCAGCTCGACGCTAATGCTCTGCGGCAGGGCTTGCGTCACATGCTGACCGTGCGCGCCTTTGATGAGCGCATGCTCGTGGCCCAGCGCCAGGGCAAGATGAGCTTCTACCTGCAATGCCTCGGGGAGGAGGCCGTGGCCTGTGCTTTCCGCCGTGCTTTGCAAGAAGGCGACATGAACTTCCCCACCTACCGCCAAGTGGGCCTGCTGATCGCCGACGACTACCCGCTAGAATCTTTGATGAACCAGTGTTATTCCAACGCCCACGACCCGATAAAAGGCCGGCAGTTACCGACGTTGTATTCTTCCAAAGAACACGGTTTTTTCAGTATCTCTGGAAACCTCGGCACCCAGTTTGTGCAAGCCGTCGGCTGGGCCATGGCCTCCGCTATCCAGCACGACAGCAAGATAGCTGCCGCTTGGATAGGGGACGGCTCGACCTCTGAAAGTGACTTCCACGCGGCCATGGTATTTGCCTCAACGTACAGGGCGCCAGTTGTTCTAAACGTGGTGAACAACCAATGGGCCATCTCCACGTTTCAGGGCATGGCGCGCGGCAACTCAGCCACCTTTGCAGCTCGTGGCCACGGCTTTGGTATCCCCTCGATACGGGTGGACGGCAACGATTACCTCGCCGTTCACGCGGTGGCCAAATGGGCTGCTGAGCGCGCTCGCAGTGGGCACGGCCCCACCCTGATTGAGCACCTCACCTACCGGGCAGGAGGGCACTCTAGCAGCGATGACCCCACCAGCTACCGCGCCAAGGGGGAGAGCTCGGCGTGGCCTTTGGGCGACCCGATAGACCGGCTAAAAACACACCTGATCGCGCAGGGCGAATGGAGTGAGTCGCGGCACGCGCAACTCGGCGCCGAAATAGATGACGAAGTACGTCAGGCACAGAAAAACGCCGAAGCGGTGGGCACCCTGACATCCGGTGAATCCTCGTCTTCGCGCGATATCTTTGAAGGGGTTTTTGAGACCATGCCAGCGCACCTGATCGCGCAGCGCCAAGAAGCGGGGTACTGATCATGAGCCAGCGCACGATGATAGAAGCGATCCAAAACGCCCACGACATTGCACTCGAACGTGATGACAAGGTTGTGGTATTTGGCGAGGACGTAGGCTACTTTGGTGGGGTTTTTCGCTGTACCGCCGGGCTACAAGAAAAGTACGGCAGAAATCGCTGCTTCGACGCCCCCATCAATGAGTTGGGCATTGTCGGCGTTGCCGTCGGCATGGCCGCCTACGGGATCAAACCCGTGGTGGAGATACAGTTTGCCGATTACGTGTACCCAGCGTACGACCAGATCGTCAGCGAAGCGGCGCGGTTGCGACACCGCTCGGGCGGAGACTTCAGTTGCCCGCTGGTGATCCGCATGCCGGCCGGCGGCGGTATCTTCGGTGGGCAGACGCACAGCCAGAGCCCCGAAGCGTTGTTCACTCACGTTGCAGGCCTTAAGACGCTGATTCCGTCCAACCCGCAGGACGCCAAAGGCCTGTTGTTGGCGGCGATTGAAGACCCGGACCCCGTGGTTATCCTCGAGCCTAAGCGGCTCTACAACGGGCCCTTCGACGGCCACCACGACCGCCCCATGGTGCCCTGGAAACAACACCCGCTGGGCGAAGTGGAGGACGGCTATTACACCACCCCCATCGGCAAGGCGGCGATCGCACGCGCCGGCAGCGAGCTGACCATCTTGGCTTACGGCACCATGGTGTACGTGGCACAAGCTGCCGCTGAAGAGACAGGCATCGATGCCGAAGTGATTGACCTGCGCTCGCTGGTGCCGCTGGACACTGACGCCATCGCTGCGTCGGTGAAAAAAACGGGGCGCTGCGTGATTTTGCACGAGGCCACGCGCACCTCGGGTTTTGGTGCTGAGCTGATGAGCGTGGTGCAAGAGTTGTGTTTTTACCACTTGGAGGCGCCCGTGGTGCGGGTGACAGGCTGGGACACGCCTTATCCACACGCGCAGGAATGGGATTATTTTCCGGGCCCGGCACGGGTGGCGGAAGCAATGCGCAAGGTCATGGGAGCATAATCATGGGGACTCACACCGTTTTGATGCCCGACGTGGGTGAGGGCATTGCCGAGGCCGAGATCTTGGAGTGGCCCGTACAGGTGGGCGATAAAGTACGAGAAGACGATGTGCTGAGCATCGTGATGACCGACAAAGCCGCGGTTGAAGTGCCGTCTTCGGTGCAGGGCGAAGTGCTGTGGCTGGCCGGAGAAGCCGGTGACACTGTTGCCATAGGTGCGCCGCTGATCAAGCTGCGGGTGGAGGGCGAAGGCAATGCATCAGATGTGCCGCCCAATTCAGAGCCCGCCATCTCCGAGACGCCAGTGGGCGCAGCTGTAAGCATGCCTCCAGCATCTGTAACTGGGGCGCGACAACAAACGTCATCACCAACGTCAGTGGCAGAATCGCAAACCGTCACTGAGAGTGCGCTTGCTGCACCGAGCACAGAAAAACCCCTGGCATCTCCTGCGGTGCGCAAACGCGCCCTGGACACGGGCGTCGATCTGCGCCAGCTGCAGGGCACAGGGCCAGCGGGGCGCATTGTGCACGAAGATCTCGACGGCTATTTGGCCCCAGCAATGAACACTGGTGGCGGCCGCACTGCAAACACCGCCGTGACCACCGTCAAGGTGATCGGCATGCGGCGCAAGATTGCGCAGCAGATGGCGCTGGCCAAAGCACGCATTCCTCACATCACCATCATCGAAGAAGTGGACATGACGTCCTTGCAAGAACTGCGCTGCCAGCTCAACGAACAGCACGCGGCTAAGCGCGACAAACTGAGCTTGCTGCCCTTCATGATGCGCGCTATGGTCGAGGCGGTGCGCGAGCAGCCTGCGATGAACGCGCACTATGACGACGAGGCAGAGCTGATCCGCCAGCACGGCGCTGTGCACATTGGTATTGCAACACAGACCCCGAGTGGGCTGGCGGTGCCGGTGGTGCGGCACGCTGAGTCGCTCAACCCCTGGCAGGCGGCGGCTGAGCTGTCGCGTTTGGCCGGGGCGGCACGCGATGGCAAAGCCAAGCGCGAAGAGCTGCAGGGTTCCACCATCACGCTCAGCTCACTGGGCGCACTGGGCGCTATCGCCACCACGCCCATCATCAACCACCCGGAGGTGGCGATCGTTGCGGTGAATAAAATAGCGATTCGCCCGCAATGGGACGGGCAGCAATTTCAACCACGCAAAATGATGAACATCTCCTGCGCCTTTGATCACCGCGTGATCGACGGCTGGGACGCAGCAGTGTTCGTGCAGCGGCTTAAAAGCTTGCTCGAGACGCCCGCGCTTTTGTTTGTCGAATCTTAGATACAGGAATAGCTCAATGACAGATATCCACTGTGAACTGTTGGTGATAGGCGCCGGGCCGGGCGGCTACGTTTGCGCGATTCGCGCGGCGCAGCTGGGAGTGGACACAGTCGTGGTCGAGGCGGAGAGTCCCGGCGGCAGCTGCCTGAACGTCGGCTGTATTCCCTCCAAAGCGCTGATCCACGCAGCGGATGAGTTTCACAAGCTGATGCACTTGAACGATTCGCCGCTGGGCATCCGCAGTGCAGCTCCCACACTCGATTTCACCCAGACTCTGGCCTGGAAGGACGGCATTGTCGCCCGCCTGAACAGCGGGGTGGCGGGCCTGCTGCGCGCAGCCCGAGCGCGTCTGCTCAGCGGCTCGGCGCGCTTCGTCGACGGCAAGACTATACGGCTGAGCAACGCGGCGGGCGAACAGCTGATACACGCAAAAAAGATCGTGATCGCAACGGGTGCCAAACCCACCGAGCTGCCTTCATTGCCCTTTGGCGGCGATGTCATCAGCTCCACAGAAGCGCTGGCGCTGTCCGCGGTGCCAAGTCGGCTTGTGGTGGTGGGTGGCGGCTACATCGGTTTGGAGTTGGGCACCGCATTTGCCAAGCTTGGCAGCAAGCTGACCGTGGTTGAATCTGGCGATGAAATCCTGCCGCTGTACGATCAGGCTTTGACCCAACCGGTCAAAGAGCGGCTGTTGGAGTTGGGCGCGGAAATACTGACATCGACCACCGCGGAAGCGGCGACTCCCGGCGCCCTGGTGGTGCGCAGCGCGGGCGGCGAAACTCGCGAAATTCCGGCAGATAAAATACTGGTGGCAGTGGGGCGCACGCCGCGCACAGAAGCCGTGGGCCTGTCCGAGCTGAGCTTGACCATGAACGGCCCTTGCATAGACATCGACGATCACTGCCAGAGCTCCATGCGCGGCGTCTACGCCATCGGCGATGTCACGGGCGGGCCTATGCTGGCACACCGTGCGATGGCTCAGGGTCAGATGGTAGCGGAGATCGTCGCGGGCATGAATCGCCAGTGGGACAAACGCTGCATCCCCGCCGTGTGTTTCACCGACCCGGAGATCGTCGATTGCGGCCTGTCCCCCGGTGCCGCGGAGCTGGAGGGCGTGGATGTGGTGACGGGTGTTTTCCCCTTGGCGGCCAATGGTCGCGCCATGACCACGGGCACTGAGGCGGGCTTTGTGCGTGTATTGGCGCGCGCTGATAACCACCTGGTGCTCGGTATGCAAGCGGTGGGCGCCGGGGTCTCGGAGCTGTCAGCGGCCTTTGCCATAGCGCTGGAGATGGGCGCACGCTTGGAAGATATCGCCGGCACCGTGCACGCACACCCCACGCAATCAGAGGCCTTGCAGGAGGCTTGTCTGCAGGCCCTTGGACAGGGCTTGCATTTGTGATAACACCTCCCACCAAAAAAACACTGCACCGTAGCCTGTCATGGAGCGCAGCGTTATGCGGGGCTGTCTCAGGCGCTTGAACCGTGACACCGCCAGAATAAATTCTGCCCCACAGAAGACTCAGTGCGGCGCAGGGCGCGAGGTTAGATTGCTGCTCAATCCCGGATACCGCTGCGCTATTTTCGGGCTTCACCGCGGTTGGCGTCGTGGCCTCCGCGAAATCTATGAGTGCTCAGGCCTCAGTGTTTATACAGGCGTTGGCTGAGCAACCAAACAAGCAACAGGCACGGCAGGCTGAGCAGCGCCATTGCAGCACCCACCGACAGCGCGGGGCTGCTGGCCAGATAACCCAACATCAGGGGAGCTGCCAGCATGGAAATCCGCGAACCGGCTGTCATCGCGCCCAGGGCCGCACCGGGGCGGCCTCGGTCGCGTGCCGCGGTGTCGTACAGGGTGGGGAACAACACCGATATGCCCACGCCGGCGACGAGCAGGCCAAGGTAGGCGCTGCTCGGTGAATCGATGAAGCAGGCGAGCCCAATGCCCAAGGATGACAGCAGCACAGACGTGCTCAACAGCGCCTGCCGACCGAGTACGACCGCTGCCCAGTCACCGCCCATGCGGCCGATCACCATGCCCACGGTGAAGGCCACATAAGCCAAGCTGGCGAAGCCTTCGGTGCTGCCCAGATCATCGCGCAGCCTGAAGGGCGACCAGTCGCTGCTGGCCATCTCGGGGATAATAGCCGCCACGCCCAGGGCCATGAAAATCCAGTATTTGCGGTAGGCAACGCCGGGGGCAGGGCTGTCTTCCAGTTGAGGTTCGGGGCGGTCTTTGTCCAGCAGGCCGCCGCCGATGTAGAGCAGCGCCGCGGCCATCAGCAGCGATACTCCCAGCAGGTGATACTGCAGTGGCAGCGCGATGGCGGCCATGGCCGCCGCCAGTGAGCCGCCGATCACCGAGCCCACGCTCCACAGGCCGTGCAAGCGGTTGATTACCGGTAGGGCGCGGCGCGCGCTGAGGGCGGAGCCCTGCATGTTCATGGCGACATCCACGATCACGTCGGTGAAGGCAATCAACGCCAATACGGCAATCAGCGCGGTTGTCGTCTGTGCCAGTGCCACGCAGGGGATCGCCGCGATCAATACCATCGAACCCACTATCATCAGGCGTTTGGTACCAAAACGCACCACTAGGCGACTGCAGAGCCAGCTGCCGAGCAGCCCACCGATGCTGGCGCAGGTGATGATCAGGCCGATGTTGCTCAGGTCGATGCCGAGCTGGTCGCGGATCTCTGGCAGGCGTGGAATATAGGCGGCAGCGGCGATGCCGTTGAGCATAAACTGCACGGCAATGGCGCGCAGGGCCCGAGCATCGGCAGTGTGGGCATCCGCCGCGTGTGGAGAAGGGGGCATGATCAATCCTTGATGTGATCGGAAGCGGCACAGCGCTGCGTTTATAAGCTGGCGAGTGATTCGCTAAAAGCGCGCTCAAACACGGGGAAGTCCGCTTCTAGGCAGGTGCCCACGCGGATGCAGCGATTCAACGGGGCGGTGCCGGGCATGCGCATAAACACATCGCGCTCGGCCAGTGCAGCGATCATCGCCACAGCACGCTCAGCTGTCTGCATGTCCACGGCCACAAAGTTAGTGCTGGAGGGCTCGGCGTAGAGACCGTGCTGCTGTGCGAGTTGCATGATGCGCGCACGCGCGGCGCGGTTGAGCCGCTGCACCTCGCTGAGAAAGGCCTCGTCTTGTAGGCTGGCCAGCGCACCGCACTGGGCCACGCGGTTGAGCCCGAAGTGGTTGCGGATCTTATTCAAACCGGTGATCAGATCCCGGTGGCCGATGGCATAACCCACCCGCTGGCCGGCCATGCCCCAGGCCTTGGAGAAGGTCCTGAAGCGCAAGACACGGTCATTGTCGGTGTCGATGGCGGGCGCGGTGTCCGCATCGGCAAACTCTATATACGCCTCGTCCAGGCACAGCACACTGCCCTCTGGCACACCGTCTATCAGCGCCTGCACCACGGGGGCGGGGTGGCAAGTGCCCATGGGGTTGTCGGGGTTGGCAAAGTACAGCAGCTTTGCGCTGTGCTCAGCAGCGGCCGCCAGCAGCGCGTCGGGGTCTTCATAAAAGCCCTTGTAGGGCACTGTCTGCAGCAAGCCGCCATAACCGGCCACGTGGTAGTTGAAGGTGGGGTAGGCGCCGAAGGAGCTGACCACCTTATCGCCGGGCACGATGACCGCGCGCACCAGCAAGCCCAGCAGGGTGTCCACGCCGCCGTCGACGCAGATTTCATCCCTGGCCACGCCGTGTTTAAGCGCCAAGGCTTCGCGCAGTTCATGGCTCTCAGGGTCCGCGTAAAACCGGCTGTCGGCGATGGCCTCGCGCATGGCCGCTTGGGCCAGCGGCGACATGCCCCAGACGCTCTCGTTAGCGCCGATGCGCAGGGTGAAAGGCCGGCCGCGCTGCCGTTCCAATGTCTCCGGCCCAACAAAAGGTGTGGTCGCGGGCAGCTTGGCCACTGTCGGGCTAAAGGGGATCGTCATCTCGGTCTCGTGTCAATCAAAGAGAGGCAGCATAGCACTGGCTCGGTGGGGTGATAAGGGCCTTGACCGCAACTTAAAACCTGCACTGCTGGCTCTACAACTCGAAGTTTGCTGCGCGGCACTTCCCATTTGCAGCGAACTCATGATGTGCTTGGCGATTGACTGGCAGGCATGCCGCGGAGGCGCCTGCGGCTTGTCCGCCCTACAAGGTGCAGTTCTCACCTCAGGCACCGAGCCTTTGTGTGGGGCCGAATTTATTCGGGCAATGCCGCTTGGGGTCGTTTTCTTCGGCGTGGTGGTGCCGGTTTGAAGGTTCTTTGGCTTCGATGCCCTCTATCGCCGGGCGGGCGAGTCACTTTTAATGCTAGTCGTCCCCAAAAGCCACACCCGCGTCCTCNNGCAAAACCACAGCAACGCTCGGTTTGGCGGGGTCCGGCCGGGAGCGGCGCGCGGAAACTCGCTTCGCTCAAACAGCCACGCCACTTAATCCCGCCAAGCCTGCGCTACTCAGACTGCGAGTCCCCGGTCGTGCCACAAGGGGGATAGACGGGGACGGTGATTATCCGAGACTCGATGGCGTTGGGTCGATCGGCGATATTGCGCGGGCATGCCGCGGCGGCGCCTGCCGCTTGTCCGCCCTGCAGGGCTCGATTTCAGCTCTGGCACCGAGCCTTCTGTGGGGCCGAATTTATTCTGGCAATGCCGCCGTGGTGTCCCTGCGCCGTGACATTGCGGAGGCCACGGTGCCAACCTTGCTGTAGCCCGGAAGTAGCGCAGCGATATCCGGGATTGCGCAGCAATCTCAATCTCACTTCCCGCACAGCGCTGACCGGCAGCAAGCGAGGCGCTCGGCGCCGGGCATGACCCCAGTCGCGGCATAGAAACCTGGCCGCGGTGACGACCCCGCATTGCGCTCCGCTCCATGACAGGCTACGCGTGCGGTTTCCGAACCGTCCAGCGAGCCCTTGCGCAGCTTGCTTTTTATCCCTCAGAACAGGCCTTGCCAAGGACCTTGCCAGGCGTGATACCCACATACCCCATGAACAGGGGAGTGTTAGCCGGCCCATATGCGTTGAGAATAGCTTTCGCGCACACGGCGTGGCCTTTCCGGTGTTGGGATGAGTAGCTTCAACTGGGTCTTATTGGTAGTTTTGTCAATGCTATGGGGCGGATCTTTCTTTCTCAATGAGCTGGCAATCCCACTGGGGCCTTCATCGGTCATTGTATTGTGTCGTGTCGCGATTGGAGCCTTGGGTTTATGGCTATTGGTGTGGTGGAAAGGCTTGACCGTACCGCTTAACGGACGGGTTTGGTTTAGCTTTTTGGTGATGGGCTTGCTGTGCAATGTCCTGCCATTTTTATTGTTTGTTCAAGCTCAGCGCAGCTTGGACAGTGGCGTTACTGCAACGTTAAATGCCACCACACCGCTTTTTACCGCGCTGATTGCTCACGGCTTTATCGATGACGAAAGGCTCAGGCGCCGCGTCGTCATCGCCATTGTCTTGGCCATGCTCGGGGTCTGGGTGGTGAGTGGCTCACCCGTTGTGCAAGGCGAGGCCGGCCATGTGCTGTGGATGCCGATCGCCGCTGCGCTTTGCCACGGGCTAGCAGTCGTGCTCGCTCGCTGTATGGTCCGCGTTGCACCTGAGATCGCCGCCGCGGGGGTGCTTACGTGTTCCACCGCGATCAGCTTGGTGCTTGTATTGTGGCGGGGCGATTGGCAGTCCCTGACAATCTCGCTGCAGCCGGTTTTAGCCGTGCTTGCACTCGGTGTGCTGTCCACTTCCCTGGCGTATTTATTGTACTTTCGTATTCTCTACAGTGCCGGTGCAACAGCCCTGTCACTTGTCACCGTGATCATGCCAATCAGCGCCACCTGTCTGGGCGCCGCTTTTCTGGGTGAAATACTCGATGCTCGGGCCGCCATGGGTCTGCTGCTTATATTGTTGAGTCTGCTGGTGTTCAACGGCTGGGTAGGGCGCACATCGCGCAAAAAACAAGCGTCCAGAATTGAGCAATCGGAACAGTTCTCACTGCGGAAGGTTTGATTAGGTACATCTCAGGCTGCTCGCTACAACCGCCAATCAGTGCGCGGCCTTTGCCGCTGTTGACAGCTTGTATTTCAGCGGCGCCGTATTTATGCGCAATTCCATGCACTGCGAGATGTGCTTGCAAATCAGCATCTGCCAATATTTTCCTCATTTAAACTGTCGTTATAGCGGATGCCCGCAAGAACTGGATGGTTTCTAGACAGCGCAGCCTGCACAATCCACCCATTGGGGCTTAAGCGGCGGTTGCGGGATACATGAATACAAAGAACTGGTTGATGCTCGCAGCGCTTTCGCTGTTGTGGGGCGGCTCATTTTTCTTGAATGAGTTGGCGCTGCCTTTGGGCAGCACGGCGGTTATTGTCTTGGGCCGAGTTGGCGTTGGCGCGCTTGGCCTGTGGGCGCTGCTGTACTTTAAGGGCTTGAAAATGCCCCGTGATCCACGCTTGTGGGCCTGTTTTGCCGTGATGGGTTTGTTCAATAATCTGCTGCCTTTTTACCTCTTCGTGCAGGCGCAGCGGGTGCTCGACAGTGGGCTCACCGCTACCTTAAATGCGGTTACACCCTTGTTTACCGCCCTGATCGCGCACGCATTGACCACGGACGAAAAGCTGCAGCCACGCACCGTGATCAGCTTCCTTATCGCCGCCACGGGCGTGTGGGTCTTGACCGGCGCACAATCACTGCAGGCGGGGGCCATCAGCGCTGTCTGGATGCCCTTGAGCGCGGCCTTTTGTTATGGTTTTGCCGCGGTGTTTGCACGACGGCTCAAGCAGTTGGCGCCAGAGGTATCAGCTGTGGGCATGCTGAGCTGTTCGAGCATCATGACGCTACTGTTGATCCTGATCACAGGGCAATGGCAGCAGACGGCATTTACTGTTGTGCCGTTGCTCGCGGTGTTGGGGCTGGGGCTGGCGTCCACCTCGCTGGCTTATGTGCTGTATTTTCGCCTTATCAACAGCGCCGGTGCCACGTCCTTATCCTTGGTGACGGTGTTGATTCCGATCAGTGCGACAGCGCTGGGGGTGTTGTTCCTGGGGGAGAAAGTCAGCGCAGGGATGTTGCTGGGCATGGGCCTTGTCGCGCTGAGCTTGGCTGTTTTCAATGGTTGGATTCGCAAGCCGACATCCAGCTGAAGGCCGGCCTCTAGCAGCTTGGGCGAGCACTAGAAACCCTGCTGCGAAAGGCTGTATTTGGCTGCATTTCCGCGGCGATTTCGCTAAATAGTCGGGGCTGCCCAGGCGCTATTCGCCTCATTCGCCACAAAAATCGACAGCTACGCGCCCCGCTCAAAACACTCTCTTCTTCGCTACGGTCCCTGTCCTCGACCAGCCTGCAAGCGGGAGCTCGCGCATCAAAATACCAAATATCGCCGTTCAAAAAACGCTGTCTCCACCGATAGTGCCGAGGATGGACCAATCACTGCTGGATTTTGGTTCAACTGTGTCATATAAATAGAAAGCTGTTGAAGCAGTAATTAACCCCTAAAATACTGTTTGTTATTCTAACTTTGTGTGATTTCGTTTGCTGATCCATTTTATTTAGTCGGAAGGTAATCGGAAACTCACACTTATTTAAAGTTGCAAACAAAGGTGATTGGCGAACATGGCGGACACGGATAAGCGCTCGGGTGTGGACGATGCCTATGCTTTGGAAAACAGCGACGATTCACTGGCCCTCTACCACCGCTGGGCGGACCAGTACGAACAGGACATGACCGAGGGCATGGGCTACTGTTTTCCCGCCCAAGTGGCCGCCCGTTTCGCTGAAATCGCCGATGAGAACGACGGCCCTGTCGTTGACGTGGGCTGTGGCACCGGCCTAGTGGGCGAGGCCCTGGCTGTCATGGGCGATTGGCTGATCGACGGTCTGGATATGTCCGAGGCGATGTTGGCCATGGCGGCGCGCAAGCAACGTTACCGCCACCTCTACGCGGTTGATCTTAGCGAACCACTCAGTAATTCCAAGGCCCCGTGGGGCGGGCTGCTGAGTGCGGGCACCTTTACCCATGGCCATTTGGGGCCAGCCGCAGTACCTCCTCTGTTGTTTCATCTGCGCCCGGGGGCGCTTTGCTGCATTGGCGTCAACGCCGAGCATTTTGCAGAGCAGGGCTTTGCCGACATGTTCAGGCAGCTGCAGACAGCGCACCTTATCGAAGAGCCCGAGATGATCCGCGTGCCGATCTACCACGGCCAAAAACACGGTAAATCCGAAGACAAAGCCTGGGTGGTGCGCTTCCGCTTGCCCGCGTGATTCAGATTTTTGTATTTTTTGTGGGTTCGGCGTTAGCCGGACAGTACTGCGCATCAGCGGGAGTATGCGTAAGGATAAATCCTCACCCACAGGGTCCGGTTTGTGTGTGTTTGTGGGTGAGACTTTAGTCTTACAACTCGGTGCATCAGCCGAGGCATGCTTCTGGCCAAAGCTGCCCGCAGCCCGGCCTAACCCACAAGGCCCAGTGTTTTTTTTGTGTGGGTGCGAATTCATTCGCACAAAATGCCCGTCGATGCGCAATCTACCGCTCTGAACTGCGGTTGAAATCACCTCCACAGCGCTTGCCCGCACCGCATCCATTACATTGACCGCTCTCGACAGGGTTTTTGCTTATACTCTCCCCATGCATGATTTTATCGCCGAACTGCGGCAATTCAAACGCCTCTTTGTCTTGACTGGAGCGGGCATCAGCCTGTCATCGGGCATCCCCACCTACCGCGACGCGCAAGGCCGCTGGACTGCCAGCCAGCCCATTCAGCACGCAGATTTTATCCAGCACGCCAGCACGCGTCAGCGCTATTGGGCGCGCAGCATGGTGGGGTGGCGCAGTTTTGGGCAGGCGCAGCCCAACGCCGCACACCGAGCATTGGCTGCGGCCGAGCACGCGGGTCATGTCCAGCTGCTGGTCACGCAAAATGTCGATCGTCTACACCAGCGCGCGGGCAGCGACTGCGCCGTGGATCTGCACGGTCGGCTCGATCAAGTGATCTGCCTGAGCTGTGGCGATATCGCGCAGCGCGCCGAGCACCAGCTTTGCCTGGAAGCGCTAAACCCGGGTTTCCAGCTGGCAGCCAATACATTGCGGCCCGACGGCGACGCGGATGTGCCTGACGAGGTGATCGCCTCCGTGCAAGTCGCGCCCTGTGTGGTCTGCGGTGGGGTGCTAAAACCGCACGTGGTGTTCTTTGGCGATAACGTGCCCCGAGAGCGTGTGCAGGGATGCCAAACAGCGCTAGAGTCAGCAGACGCGCTGTTGGTGGTGGGCTCCTCGCTGCAAGTGTATTCCGGGCTGCGTTTTTGCCGGCAGGCGGCGCAGCAAAACACGCCCATATTCAGCGTCAATCCCGGCGAGACACGGGCGGATGCACTGATCAGCCACCACTGTCGCGCGCCCGCCGCGGAGATACTGCCAGCCTGGGTTTCTGTTCTTGATATGGAAACTTAATGTGGGGTTGTGGGTATAGGCTTTGATGTCTCAGCTGTGGGGAATAATGTAGACCAGTGCCCAAGCGAGCATCAAAGGCAGGCTGATCAGCGCGACAAGGTGTGACAGCGCGACGATCGACGCCATCTTGGCCGGGTATTGGCGGAACTTCTCGGCCAGCATGAAATTGAGAACTGCGGGTGGCAGCGCAGCGTAAGCCAACAATGCGACCATTTGCAGCGGGGGTAAGTCCAGCCAAGGTCGCATGATCATAAAACACAGCAGGCCGACGCAGGGGGCAGCAATGCCCACGCCTAGGCCAATTCGCCACTCTCGCAGATCCGCATTGTGCAGTCGCACGCCGAGTCCGAACACCATCAGCGGAATGCTCACTTCGCCGAGCATCCGCAGCGGGGTCATCACCAGAGTGGGTGGGGATAATTCGCAGAAATTGAACGCCAGCGCCAACAGTGAAACCCACACCACGGGTGTTTTTAGTACCTGCAACAGTTTCGCTCCGGGGTTAAGCATGCGAGCCCCGAGGGTGAAATGCAGGGTATTCTCGACCACAAAGACAACGGTCGCTGCGGGCAGCGCCTGCTCGCCAAAGGCGAAAACCGCCAGCGGCAGGCCGACATTGCCCGAATTGCGGAACATCATCGGTGGCACAAACGCGGTCAGCGGCCAGCCAATTAATCGTGCAATGCCCCAGGCGATCAAACCGCTAGCTGCAATGATCGCCGCTGTGGCCATGGCCAGAGAGCCCATGGCTTGCACCTGAAAATCGCCGCCGACGAGAATGGAAAACAGCAGCGCGGGCAGAAAGACATCCATGTTGATGCTATTGGGTACGCGGAAATCCGGTTTGTATTTACGGGCGTAGAGCACGCCGGCTAAAACGATTGCGATAAGAGGGAATACGGTGGAGGCAATGCGGGTCGAGAGCTCGAATAACATGGAGGTATTTGCACTGAGAGTGTAGCGCAATTGTACGGCATTCACTGTTGCTTGGGCAGTGCAGGCGTCTGCGGGCCTGCAGTGTAAATCTGGCATCCCAACGGGGAGGGCTCAGTGTGAGTCCACTCATTTTCACGCTGTGCTGACGCTACGCAGAGCGGTTAGGGTCAGGCTTGTTATATTGTTTTGGTCAGTGTGTCGCACTGCTCCTGAAGCGGATCAACACCAGGAGCAACACCCAGAATCCGAGTGCAAAGTCCGCCGCCGTACTCAGCGCACCGCCGCCAGAGCTGCCCCTGGGTTTGATCAGTCCGCCGGTGTCAGGCGTTCTACTATTGACCTCAGCAATGATGTTTTTAATTTCTGCCGCGGTGGGCAGAGCAGGGTTGGCGTAGCTGGCAGATTGCAGCGCTGTGAGGTAGGCGTCGATGTTCGAATCCACCGCGCCGCTGACACCGTCGATGCTGTTGATGATCGCCGCGCTGAGCATTGAGCCACCGCCCTGAGAGCTGACCAGTTGCGCCACCGTGGCGAGTGTGAGCTCCGTATTGACTGCGGTGATCTGTTGTTGAATCTCATCGCGGGTGGGGGCAGTTGCATCGGCGTAATTTCCCGCTTGCAGTGCTGCAGTATAACTTTGCAAATAGAATTCGAAGGCGCCCTCTAGCCCGAGCACGGTGTTGATCTGGGCCGCGGTGGCGAGCACACCGTCGCTGTTCCCCGCGATGTCTTCAATCACTGCCATCAGTGCCAATTGGTAGTTGTTGACCGAGACAATAACCGCCCTGATCTCTTCAATTGTAGGGGCGCTGGGATAGGCGAATGTGGCCGCTTGCAGGGCTTCGGCATAGTTTTGCTCATATACAAGGAGAGCGACGGTCTCGCCCAGGGCTTCGTTGATTTGATCCGCAGTTGCGGCCACGCCGTCGCTGTTGCCGCTGATGTCTTCAATCACCGCAGCCAGTGCCAGCTGGTAGACGTTGACCGCATCGATGATCGCCTGTATCTCAGCAGCCGTGGGGTTACTGGCATCGGCGTAACTGCCTGCTTGCAGCGCGGCGCTGTAGCTCGTGGTGTAGACCTCATTGGCGGCGCTGACGCCGCTAATACTGTTGAGCAGTGCGGCGCTGAGAGGGGTTGTACCGCTGCTCGCCGCGACAAACTGCGCCACTGAGTTTAGTGACAGAGTGGTGTTGCTGCTGTCTATCACCGTTTGAATCTCAGTGGCTGTGGGCGCGCTGGGGTCCGCGAAACTGCCCGCTTGCAAAGCTGCGCTGTAGCTCAGCTGGTGTTCGGCAATAGCGCCTGCAGTTCCCAGCACGGTATTGATCTGCTCGACTGTCGCGGCCACGCCGTCGCTGTTGCCTGCAATGTCTTCAATCACCGCAGCCAGCGCCAGTGGGTAGGCATTCGCCGCGTCTATGACCACCTGTATTTCGGCAGGGGTGGGGCTAGCCGGGTTCGCGTATGTGCCCGCTTGCAATGCAGTGGTATAGGCTGATTGATTGCTTGTTATCGCACCACTGACGCCGTCAATGCTGTTGAGCTGCTCCGCCGTTATCGCCGTGCCGTCGCTGTTGCCAGCGATGTCTTCCGCCACTCTGGCAATAGCCTCTGTGGTGTTGACGGCGCTGACCACCACTTGTACTTCGGTGGCGGTGGGGTTGAGGGCGTCAGCATAACTGCCCGCCTGCAAGCCTGTTGTGTAGCTTCCCTCGTTATCGGACAGGGCACCGCTGACACCGTTGATGTCGTTGAGTTGCAGCGCGGTGACGGGGGTGGTGTTGGCGTTGCCGGCGATATCCTCGGCCACTTCGATCAAGCCAAATAACAGTGTGCGTACGCAGGACGCACTGTAGCTGCTGCTGTCAGTGCCATTGATAGAAACATAGCCTGCGTCAATGGGCGCACCGCTTCCCGTGCCTCCTTCTGTGGCATCGCCCCAGGACGTGATACTGCCGTCTGCTTTCATCGCGACAAAGGCAGAGAAATTCGAGTAAATCGCAGTATAGCCGGTGTCTGATGGCGCGCCGCTGCCCCCCGAATTTGTTTCGCCCCACGCGCTGACACTGCTGTCGTTCGCCAGCGCCGCGTAGCTGCTGTTGGCGCTGTAAATACTGTTGAACGTGGTTCCGCCGGGAACCGGTTCGGTGCCAAACCCTGCCCATTCAGTCACGCTGCCGTCAGCGTTGAGTGCCGATAGGCCAAAGTTCGAGCCGACTACGTCGGTGAAGCCTGCGCCAGAAGGGGCTCCAGAGCCACCGCCAAAACTGCTGCCCCAGGCAGTGATACTGCCGTCGGCCTTGCGGGCGGAGAAGGCGTTATAGCCCGCGTCCACGCTAATATAACCATTGTCAGTGGGTGCACCCGTGCCGCCTTGGTTGGAGGCGCCCCATGCGGTGATACTGCCGTCTGGTTTCACGGCGGCAAACGCACCGTAGGTGGAGTATATGGTGGCATATCCCGTGTCAGCAGGCGCGCCTGTGCCGCCGCGCGTGAGATCGCCCCAGGCGCTGATGCTGCCGTCCTCCTTTATCGCCGCGAAAGCGGCGCCGTTAGCGAATACGTGTATGTATCCGCTGTCAGTGGGTGCGTTACTGCCCCCGTAGTCAGAACCCCCCCAAGCTGTAATACTGCCATCACTGCTCAGGGCTGAAAATGCTCCGATACTGGAAAAAATGGCCGTGTAATCACTGCCGGTTGGCGCACCAGACCCACCCTCATCCGCATCGCCCCAACTGCTGATACTGCCGTCATCTTTGAGCGCGGAAAAGGCGTTGAGGGTCGAGTAGAGAGACACGTAATCACTGTCGCTGGGCGCACCGGTTCCGCCTGAAGCCGCAGCGCCCCATGCGGTGATACTGCCGTTGTCGGACAAGGTCGCGAAAGCATCTCTTGAGGAATAAATCTCTCCATGGCCGCTACCGGTTGGCGCGCCGGATCCGCCTGAGCTAGCGTCACCCCAAGCGGTGATACTGCCATCGGCTTTCATGGCTGCGAACGCCGAACTGTTATTGAACGTCGGGCTGTTGTAAAACCCGCCGTAGTTGTTCTGTGCCGAGTGGTAGTCGCGGCCGCATTCTTCAGCGGCCAGCACGGGCTGCAGGCTGGACAGCAGCAACAGAGGGGAGAGTTTTATGTAATTCATGGTGTGTGACGTCCTTGTCGATGTGTTCACAGGCCTGGGTTAAACCACTTGAGGCGCGAGGCGATTCATATCGATAATATGGGTCGCCTAGTGTGCGTAACTTCCGAACATCACACTCTGTTTTCCATGCAGAGATGATCACCGGGGAAAGCCTGTACAACGCAAGTAATTCGCCAAGGGACGGCTTTGTATTTAGCCCGTTTTAGTTGGTTCTAGTGGCTTTTACAGGGTCGGATCAGGTGCCTTTGTCCCCACCAGACTATTCGGCAGCTACAAGTCACGGGCCGTGGCTGGACTGACTATAGATCCAAAAAAGTGATTTACTTGAGTGACTGGCTGAACCGCGGATCGTGCAGATTAGGGGGCTTACTTTTTGCTTGAAATCCCGGGCGAAGTTGTACAAATCAAGACGAGTTTCGCCGCAGAGCGGAACTATTCTCCACGCGGTGGGTCAATACAAGGCTTGTGTATTGGCTTTATCTGTATTGAGTTTTTAGCCTGAGTCGCAACCTATATGGGTTAGCGAGATAAATTCCGTAGGGGTTTTGTCGTCAAACTGTCATATATACGCTATACCGTATATAGAATAATTTAATTTGTCTGCCCAGTGGAGGCAGAGCACGGGAGGTGCATATGGTAAACCCTTTGGCGTTTTTTAAAAGTGTGGCGGATGATACGCGCCTGCGTTGCCTGTTGTTATTGGCGGCTAAAGAGGAATTAGGGGTCAGCGACATCATGGACGCACTGGTGCTGAGTCAGCCCAAAGTCTCGCGTCATTTGGCGCAGTTGCGCAC
>JAWSVD010000531.1:0-731 GCA_033852095.1 Granulosicoccaceae bacterium
ATGAAATATCTAGGCTAGGATCCACAAAATTAACTGGATCAACCGCCACATACCCATACAGATTCACATCCCCACCAGCAAAGCCAATCGGATCCTTAGCCGTCCACCGGCCCACACTCGCATCATAATCCCGAGCCCCAAACCTTGTCAGCTGCGTGTGGTGATCATAGATCCCACCGGCAAAACCAAAGGGCTGAAAACCAGGGTTCGTATCTTCTAATATATTGCCGAAGGTGTCGTAGTCAATGCGTTGCACCACATCACCCGTCTCGACATCCACAACCAAGCGCGGGCTGCCAAGGTGGTCGGCGATGATGCGGTAGTTCTTGCCGTCTTTGATCAGGTAGTCGGGTACGTTGGGCCGGGTGGCATAGACGAACCGAGACACAACATTGTTGTCGCCATCGAGTTCTGCAATGGGGTTGAGCTGGTCCTGGTATAGGAAGCCCTGCACCAGTGTGCCGTTTACTTTCTTGCCGATACGTCGGTGCTGGGCATCGACCACGTAGTCGAGCGTGATGTCACCGGGCAGGGTGGCGCTGAGCAGGTTGCCAAAGACATCGTAGTCAAACATTGTGGTGGCTCCGCCCTCGGTCTTGCTCTCCAACTCGCCGCTCAGGGTGTACTCAAAGCCCATATTGCCATGGGTCAGCAACCGATCTTGCTCGTCCACGGTGGCCGTGGTGCTGATGCCGCGTACGGTGGCCCTGGGGTCAGGTCTAGATTCGATG
>JAWSVD010000532.1:0-2530 GCA_033852095.1 Granulosicoccaceae bacterium
CGCTCCGGTCCGGGGTCTGGCAGCAAGGGCGGTGAATGAGGCACCTGAGTGCGCACGCTGCCCAGCCACTGTTTGTGTAAGGGCATGCGGCTCTGCCCCTGCCGCAGCGCGCGCCCTGCGAGCAGCCGCCACCCAGCAAAGGCAAGCGCGCCCAACAGCGCGGCGAACACCCAGCGCCTGTCGTCCTGTATCACCTGCAGCTGCGGCAGCTCACCTTCGAGAAAAGCCGGCGTGAGATCACGCGCCGCTAAGGCAACGCTCTGGATGATTGGCTCATCGTATTTCCCCAGCACAACCGGAGCCGTATCAACCGCCTGCTTCTCTTCGACAGGCGAAATGGCAGGGGGAGCCTGATTCTTGTTGGTGTAAAACTCAGGCCAGATGACCCACGAGAGAATCAAGCACACTGTCAGTAACAAAGCCAACAGCCAGGGCCACAGTATTTTGGGCTGCTCTTCTTGCTCTGGACCCTTGCCCACAGCCACCGGGGGATTACCTTCTGCTCCGGCTGTGGCACCGTGATCAGGCCACCCCGAGGCCGGGCTTTGCAGCCACAGCCTGAAGTCTTTTTGCATCTCCGGGCTCTGGCACAGCAGCGGCCCCAGCGCGCGCATGTCCTCGGCCTGCAAGGGTGACGTCGCCCCGCGCTGCAACAGCACCGCCAACAGCTGCATGCGCCGGTCCGTGGGCACGCGTCCCCATCGAGCCTCCCAGTGAGGCAGCAGCCGTTGCTCCAGCTCTTGCCAGAGTGCTTCGCCTCCGCTGTTGTCGCTAGACGCTTTCACCGGCCTAGCCGTCGGCATCAAGCGCTTGTTTTGCCGCTTCCCTGTCGTCGGGTCGCTTGACCAACAAGCTCAAGACAATCTGCTGCCAAGCATGGGCATCGTGCGCGTGCGGCCCCGGTGTTTGTACCCGCGCCATCAGGCTCAATAATTCCGCGGTCGATGGGGGTTGTTTCAAACCGGATCGGCGCAATGCCTCAAACGCCGTGAGGGCGCGTTCGGCCAGCGTCGGGTCATAACCTTCGCCCACCAGTGCCTGCACGTTGTTGTTGAGGTGCTCCTGCAGAGCTCGGTAATTGTCACTGCCAATCTCAGGGAAGCGCATATGGTAATACACGCAGCGCCGCAGAAAGGGCGCGGGCAAGCTGCGCGCCGCGTTGCTGGTGATGATGACGACGGGGCGCAGCGCTTGTGCCTGTGCCTGTGCGGTGCCTCCCGCATACCGAGGGCCGCCCACGGCTATGTCGAAACTCTCATCGCTCAAGCCCGGCACGGAAAAGCTGAGCGTGCGCAGCTCCTCCAACAGGTCATTGGGCACGTCCGTGGGCGCCTTGTCGATTTCATCGATCAAAACCACTGACAGCGCGCTTTCCGGCGTTTGATCCGCTGGCCATACTTTATCCAGTAACTGGTGCATTTCTAAATCAGCGCGGGACCAGGTTCGCAGTATGGATTTCCCCAGCGCGCTAAAGCGCAGATAGGGCAGCAGGTGTTTTGCGCGTGCTTTGCCGCTCTCGTCCAGCTGGGCGTCCGCCATGCGTGCCAAGTAATCAACTTCATACAACAGTTCTTGGCCTTTTGTATCTGACTTAACCCGGAATTTCAGCGGCTCAGCCAAGCCGAGGTCGTAGGCCAACCACGCCGCCAAGCTGCTTTTGCCCACACCCGGCTCGCCTGTCAGCAACAACGGCATGCCCAAGGCCAGCGCGGTGTCCACGGCGGTTCGCAAATCATCGTCCACCACGTAGTAGCGAGCCGGGCTGTCCAGCTGTTGCAAATCCAAGCGCTCCAAGGTGCGCCAGTCTCTGCGGCTATCGGGTTCTAAACTCACGTCTACCATCAGCTGTCGTCCTTTTTTCCCAGTTTCTGTTTCAGTGCTTTGTAACGAATGGGGGTGTCGAAGCGCTCCGGTGTCAGCGCATCAAACAGCGGCCCAAGCTGATCGCTCAGTTTTAGCTTGTGCTGCATGAAATCGCGCCATGTATCGATGCAATCTGCATCGATTTCACCGATAGAAGTCTCCGGTAGTGCTATTGGAGAGCGCTTAGCAAACTGCCACCATTTGGCTTTGTCATGCTTGCATTTAACAAATACAAGCACGGCCAGTCGCCTGCCGTTCAGTGGTGTCCAATCGCAGCGATTCCACAGAGCACAAAAAAGTTTTAGCTCTTCCAGCAACACCGCGCTGGCGGCTGAGCTGTCGACCTGCGTGTAGGCATAAATGCAGTGCGGCAATTCATCGAAGGTCATCACGGCGTTTTTGAGAGGCATCACAACCTGCGCCTGCAGAATTTCTTGGCCACATTTCGGGGCAACGGATTCGGGCAGGATGCCGCTGTTCATTTTGTCGAAGATACTGGCAAGCACATCGACGGCCCTGTCTCCAGCGACCACCGTCATGCTGTCCACGTCGGTGGAGCCTGCATCACCCAACTTTTGCACCAGCTCGCCTTTGGCAAAGAGATGGTGATTTATTGCGATAGCAAACTCTTGGCATTCATCGTCGTCGTGCTCTATACCCCAGAGAA
>JAWSVD010000533.1:0-1570 GCA_033852095.1 Granulosicoccaceae bacterium
TAACGGATAAGGTTATGTCGCGCGAAGCCGCGAGATGAACCGCCTGTTGAACAAGCCCTGTCTGTGCTCATCACTACCCGCCGCCCCTATATAGAAAATTAATCCAACGTCGCTGTTGCTTGTCTTGGCCCCTTCGCTAGACCGACCACAGAACCGTCCATCACGATACAGCATCAAGCCAATCGTGATCTGATAATAGCTCGTTTCACCATTTTCAGGCCGAACTAAAGCCCTGATCACCCATCAGTTTAACCCTCCCAGCCCAGCGGGTGGATTTACATAACTGCAAACCCTGTTGCTACAGCGGGCTCGGTGTCAGGTGATGCGGTGACACCTCGCATGCCCACGGCCACCAGCCGCATCTCTGCGCCACAAGCAGGGCAACAGATCGCGGGCCGCGCACTCTCGGGTTTGGGGCCAATCAATCCCGTGCGTAGCAACAGATATTGCAGTGTTCTGATCATCCGCTTGCTGTTGTGGTGCAAAAAACCGTAGTTTCTCGCCCGACGGAAGCCTTTGGGCAAGGTGTGCTTGAGCAGCCGCCACAGGAAGTCCACACCGCTGAGTGTTCGGGTGTGCCTCCGCCCACTGTTTTCTGTGTAGCGGTAGGTCACTTGCTCGCCTTCGATGCTGATGATGTCTTTTTCTCGGATTACCCCGCGGTACAGGTAGCGCCCGAGATAGGTGATGGCCTTGTCGCCACCGCCCACTGACTGACAGCCTACATTCCAGATGGGCGGAATACGAGCGGGCAAAGGAAGGTGCTCACTGCCCATGCAAGCCAGCAGCTTGGCTCTGAACACTTTCGCCAGTGCCTTGTGGCTGAACAGGTAGCCGGGTTTGGCGCGGCTGCGCCACCGTTTGTCTTTGACGTTGATGGCGCCTGCTGGCACCACTAGGTGCACATGCGGGTGATAGTCCAATCGACGGTTGTGCGTGTGCAGCACGGCCACTGCACCCGCTGTGCCGTTGAGCTCTTTGTCGTTGGCGGCGAAGGTTTTAACCGTGTTCCAGGCACTGTGCATCAGTGCGTCGTAGAACAGGCGCTGGTGCGCAAAGGCCAGCGCCCGCAGCTCCCGGGGCACGGTGAAGGTGAGCAGGAAGTATTCGCACGGCACGCGCAGTTGCTGCTGGCGCTCCAACCAGCGCTGGGATTCATGGCTCTGGCAATGCGGGCACAGCCGATGACCGCAGGAGTGAGGAATCAAGGTGCTGTGGCTGCACGCTGGGCACTGCGCCAACATCTGCCGACTGGCCGCTGTGCGGCAGCGCTTCATCGCCCCTAACGCTCTCCCGTGGCCGGGCAGCAACCGCTTGCCGACTCGGCGGCGCAACTGAGGTTCAAAGCGTTCGACGACGCTCGCCAAGGTGATCATCGCACCTGCCCCCACGCCACGCGGTAGCGCCGCATCAGCGTGGCGATCTGCTCGTCGCTGTTCTTCAGCCCTGTTTGGGTTAAGTGGGTATAGCGCAAAGTGGTGTCGAGGTTGGCGTGTCCGAGGATGTGCTGTACTTGTAGCAGGTCAACACCGGCTTCGATCAGATGGGTAGCGTAGCTGTGGCGCAGGCA
>JAWSVD010000083.1:0-16921 GCA_033852095.1 Granulosicoccaceae bacterium
CTGCATAGGGCAAATCCAGGGGCCTGTACACCAGGTCGACGTCGAGCTGATCCGAAATCAAGGGGAAGACAGTATTGAACAGGCCTTCGTTGAAAGAGATCCCGTATACATTGATCTTATCTTTAGCGACCGCTTGGGGGCAGTTCAGGCACACAATGGCAGCCAGTGAAAAAGCTAAGATCTTCAAAGGTATGTGGCTCCGTCAGTGGGGTGTCCTTTGGTGGGCTCTGGCCTGGGCGGCGAGTGTGCTGCTGTGGGGCGAGCAGACTGTGGGAAGAACGCTTGAGCAGCGTATGCTCAATAGCGGCTGGATTGGTTGTTTTCTGCAGAAAGCGCAGCAGTATGCCCGCTCCAGCTACTTGTTGTACTGCTTTAGCGGCCCGCTCAAGAACAGCTGCCGTCGCGAGAGAGTGCTGGTTTGAGCGGGGCGCGCAGCTGTAGATTTACGCGCTGATTGAGGCGAATAGTCACCCGGGCGGCCCCGGCTTTTAATCAAATCAGGGTGAAAATATGGCCAATTCCAGCGCGCTCGCAGTAGGTAGTCGTTTTTGCACGGGCTGTTAGTCTTCGGTGCCGCCAATCAGGTCGAGGCAGCGGCATGGCGCGCTTGTTGATCACTGCGCGTTTTAGGCGGCGTAAGCGGTGTCAAAGAATGCGCGCTCTAGCTGCACGGCTTGGGCAAATACTTTTTCGATCTGCTTTTGCTCAGTGGCACTGGCCGACTGATAGCTGCGATCGAGCTGCTCTCGCAAGTGCTCCACTACGCTCTCAAAGTACGTGCCACTGTGCAGCTCGATCCATTCCCCAAAGTAGAAGGGCAGGTCCTTGGCTGCGTCGGCGTAGGGCGTTGCCCAGCTCAAGTAGCTCCATTCCGCCACACTCAGCACCGCCACCATGGATCCGTAGTGCCCGCTTTGAGCTGTCTCGATCATCAGCGCCTGAAAGCCCGCTGTTGCCGGCAGCAGGGCCGGTGCCTCACGCTCAGAGGCGGCGACATCTAAGGCGTCGAAAGCGCGTTGGAAATAGGTGTTCTCAGGCCCAGCGATCACACCCAGAAATTGCGCCAATGGCAGGCGGTCGGCAAGGCTGGGTGCATGGTGGATAGCGCTGGCAGCTAGGCGCACAAAGTTGTCGACAAAGCAGTAGTCCTGCGCGAGATAGCGGCGCATCTTGTCCAGCGGTAGCGTGCCTTCGGCCAGCTCATGGCAAAAGGCATGGCTGACCACCGCATCCCAATTTTCTTGATTCTTCTGCTTCAGGGTATCGCTACATCTCATCGCTGCTCAGTCTCTGTGTATTAGGGGACAGGCGCAGTATAAATTGTTAGCGGAATTTGTGCGGGGCCGTGAGTTCAAGGCGGCAACCGCGTGCATGCTCAGCCTTGATTCGAGCGACTGTTGTAAGCGCAAACTTGCCAGCTAAAAATCATAGTTTGTGAGCTGCCAATAGGTTGGTGTTAAAGCGCTATCGTCGTGTCGTTTCATTGGGTGAGTTGTCGATTCAGTAGCCGTAACTTTTCTTCAGGCTCTTTAGCTTTTCATTTAAGCGAGTGATCACGTTCTGAGGATCTACCTCGGGGTTTTTCAGGTAGTGTTTGAGCTCAACTTGCAAAAATCGAGAGAACTCCTGGTGCCAAACCTGATTCCAGTGTTGTTTTGTGAACTCTGCGTTTTGATAGATATCCAGCAAGGCGTCAACATCGCTCGTTTGCGGAAACTTCGACGCCAAAATTTCTTGTGCATCGCTGGATTGCATGAAGTCTTGGTAGACGGACAAAAGCCCGTCGTTCTTCAAGGCTAGCTTAGCCAGAGACAGTTTTTGCGCCCCTTCGCCGCGGCTGATGTCCAATAGAATTTGGCGGCGTGTCAATTGCGCCGAGTCGTCTTCTTCTCGATCAATGATGCTGTTCATCATCACGATGAGCGTTCCCCAGTTTTGCGACACTCGGGGTATAGGTACTAATTTGCGTTGCGGTGTTGATTCAGCAGCCGGTAGCAGTAACATTTCACTGGATTGAACGCTGATCGCGAAGTTCTCGCGTGCGCAAATCGCGCGGTACTGTACGAACGATTGATCGAAAATGTCGGTTGGGATCGCGCCAGATTCCCAGACACGTCGCCAATCCAGCAGCGTGTCATAGGCGGCGCCGCCGTGTTGCAGCAGCGACGGTGCTTCGGTGCGCGGGTCGAGAAAGTGGCCGCCCCGATTCCACACGTCGGTTAAAAAGCTCAGCGCTAAACCAGGCACATCACTGTGCCATGCTGGGTAGAAAAACGATTGAGCGCCTTGCTCAGCTATTTCCGTTACCTGCCTGTAAAGGTCCGGCCAATCTACTGGGAAGTTTTCTCTGCCGAGCCCAAGCGCTGCGTAGGCCTCAAGATCGATCACAGGCATGTTTTGAATCATCGCGCCGTAGCCGAGGCCTAAGAGCTTGTCATCAAGGTACAGAGCGTTTCTGGTGTTTACATAGTGCATCCCGGCAGCGCGCACTATCTCGGGGTAGGCAGACAAGTCTTTGATCCAGTTTCCCGCGTAGAGGCGCGGCGCGGCAGCACTTAACACCGAGGCTATATCGATAGAAGAGTTATAGATCAATTCCTGTTCCAGATTTTCGATGTAGGGCATGGTGTGCGCAGTGTATTGGAGCTCGACACCCCTTTTATCGGCGATAGGGGGCAGCACGGTGTTGAATATTTCCACGTTGAAAATGATCCCGTGCACGTTGATCTTGTCGACCGCAAATGCGGCTGGGCATAGCAGCAGCGTTGCTGAGAGCGTTATAAATGTGTTTTTCAAAGACCGGAGGCTCCCGAATCTAGGTTTAACAGCGGGCTGGTTGAGGGCCTTGATGGTTGTTTGTCTTTGGCGCGTGGTCAGGGACGCTGCTTTTTCTGCGCTTGGTGCGCCTGTTTGTTTAGCGGCAGTTTCAGTTTCGGTTGCACTAATCGCAAAGAAAAACTGTTCTTTTCAACGGCAGTGCTGTCGTGCGGTATTTAGCCACTGTGCGGCCTTGCATGCCTTTTTGTTTGCTAGGCCGCACTGACGCTGGCCTTAGATGCAGAGCGTGCGTTCAAGGCAGGGCGCAGTGTGGAGTGCCCGTTAAGTTGTCTCTTTTATCAGCAGTTTTTCCACCAAGATTTTCAAATCAATGATCTCCGCCTGCAAAGTGGCAATCGTCGGCTCCCCCGCGTGTTCTTGTGCGTAGGCTTTGGCCTGCTCCTTGTCGAGCACGTTGACCACGATGCCGATCACCATGTTGAGGAAGGCGAAGGCGGTGAAAAAGATAAAGCTCAGGTAGTAGGCCCAGCTCAGGGGGTAGACTTCCATGGTCTCGTACATCACGTCCGTCCAATCCTCAAAAGTCATCACCCGGAACAGGGTCAGCAAGGATATGGCGATATCGCCCCAGAGAGCGGGGTTGATGGCCTCGAACAGGGTGGTGCCAATGGCGGCGTAGATGTAGAAGATGATGAACATCAGCAGGATGACGTAGCCGAGCTGCGGCATGGCTTTGATCAAGGAATTCAGCAGGATGCGCAGCTCGGGGATGATCGAAACCATGCGCAGCACCCGGAAGACACGGATCAAGCGCGCCACCAGCGCTTGATCACCGGCCGCGGTGGGCAGCAGGCTGACGGTCACGATCAGTGTGTCGAAGAGATTCCAGGGGTTGGCGAAGAAGCGCTTTTTATCTTCACAAGCCAGAAAACGCAGGCTGATCTCCAGCACAAAAAACACCGTGATGCCCCAATCCAACCAGGTCAGCAGCTGGGTGGCTTGCGGTGATATCTCGAAAGTTTTGGCGCCGAGCAACAGCGCGGAAGCGATGATGACCGAGACGGCGGTCCATTCGAAGACGGAGTTGTTGGCGAGTGCGTGCAGGCGTTGGTTAAGGGTCTTGGTGCTCATTGGTGGGCTCGTTCGGGCTGGGTCTGATCAAAGACGGGATTCTAGCACTGCACCTCGCTTTGGTTGCTGCGCGATGTTGATTTTTTGTGACTTGGTTTGGGGCTGGCAGCGGTAGACAGTTTGCGCGCGTGGGCAGCGATCAGTGGATGCAAGATATTGATTTCACAGGAATGCTGTCGTTGCACATGCGCAAATGATCGCGCTGCGGGGCAGGGATGAAATTATCGGGCTGTTCTCGTTGCGATAATCCAATCCTGTTGTGGCAGTTTGCTTTGAAATGCAGTGCATTAAACTGCCAATTGCCCTGTTCCTTGAATTTTATCCACGCGAATAATGAATAAAATTCGCTTTTAAGAAACTAGGGGGCGGCTCGGTGGTGTATTGCGCGCGGCAAGCAAGTAAACTAGCGCGCTTAGTGGGGCCGGGCGCAGATTCAGCGCGGCACCTTTTTTAAGTTCGAGCAGGAGTGCATCCCTACCATGTTCAAGAAAAGCGACCGCATTGAAGGCTATGACGCCGAGCTGATGGCAGCCATCAGCGCTGAAGAAATCCGTCAGGAAGAGCACGTAGAGTTGATTGCTTCCGAAAACTACACCAGCGCCCGTGTGATGGAAGCGCAGGGCTCCTGCCTGACCAACAAATACGCCGAAGGTTACCCCTCCAAGCGCTACTACGGCGGCTGCGAGCACGTCGACGTGGCCGAGCAGTTGGCCATTGATCGCGCAAAAGAGCTCTTCGGTGCGCACTATGTCAATGTGCAGCCGCACTCGGGCTCACAGGCCAACGGCGCTGTGTTCTTCGCGCTTCTGCAGCCGGGCGATACCATCATGGGCATGCGCCTGTCGGACGGGGGGCACTTGACACACGGCGCCAAGCCCAACTTCTCAGGCAAGTTCTACAACGCCGTGCAGTACGGCGTGGACGACGACGGCCTGCTGGATTACGACGCGATTGCCGAGCAGGCACGCGAGTGCAAACCGAAGATGATCATCGCTGGTTTCTCCGCCTATTCGCGCACCATGGATTGGCAGAAATTCCGCGACATCGCCGACGAAGTGGGCGCGCTGTTGTTCGTGGACATGGCACACGTGGCAGGCCTCGTGGCGACTGGTCACTACCCCAGTCCTATCAACATCGCCGACGTGGTCACCACCACCACGCACAAGACGTTGCGCGGCCCGCGTGGCGGCATGATCCTCTGCCGTGAAAATGCCGTGATAGAGAAGAAGCTCAGCTCCATGGTGTTCCCGGGCATACAGGGTGGCCCTCTGATGCACGCGATCGCGGGCAAGGCTGTGGCCTTCAAAGAAGCGCTGGAGCCTTCCTTCAAAGAGTACCAGGGCAAGGTGGTTGAGAACGCCCAGGCCATGGCGCAAGTGTTCATCGACCGCGGCTACAAGATCGTCTCTGGCGGCACCGACAACCACCTGTTCCTGCTCGATCTCTCGCCTCAGGGCATGACCGGCAAGCAGGCGGACGCGGCCATGACGCGTGCGCACATCACGGTCAACAAGAACACCGTGCCCAACGACCCGCAGTCTCCCTTCGTGACCTCCGGTCTGCGTCTGGGTACCCCTGCGGTGACCACGCGCGGCTTTGGTGTTGCGGAAGTGCAGACACTGGCTGGCTGGATGTGTGATGTGTTGGACGCGATCGACGACGAGAGCGTGCAGACTGCAACATCGGTCAAGGTCACTGAGCTGTGTAAGCGCTTCCCCGTCTACGGCTGAAGCCATGCTTGATCTCGGCGCGGTCCCTCTGACCGCGCCGGCGATATTATCTGCTTATCTCTGGGCCGATGCAGTGTGGCCAGCTGCAGGCTCAACAGGGCAGATGCTCTTCGGCAGCAGCTGTTCTATGTAGCTCGCCAAGCTGAACATGTTCTTTTCGCTGTGTGGCGCACCGATCAGCTGTATACCAATCGGCAATCCATCGTCTGTAGTGCCGCAGGGCAGGGTGATCACCGGCAGTGTGGTCGCCGTGATTGAATAGGCGATGGCCAGCCAGCGATAGTAATCCTTGTAGGGGACGCCTTTGTCATATCCTGGGTAACGCTCTTCTACCGGGAATGGCGGGATAATCGCGGCAGGGCATATGAGCAGATCAAAATCTCGCATGAACTCTGAAGCCTGTTGAAACAGCGTTCCCTGTGCCACCAGTGATTTGCGAATTTCCGCCCCCTTCAGCGCCAATCCTTGCTCCGTGTTCCAGACGAGCTCGGGCTTGATCACGTCTTTGATATCCTCGAGATCTTCGCCGAGCAAAGCGGCGTACAGCATCGCGCGTGGCGCGGAAAACACCTGTTCTGCCAGCTGCAGATCGGGGTGGCAGTTTTCCACGGCTATGCCATCCGCGGATAAACACGCAACTGCTTTTTTGCATACTGCAAGCACGGTTTCGCATGTTTCTGTCAGGCCTAGATCGGCACTGAAGGCTACGCGTGCTGGCCGTTTGGCGTCGCTTGCGCAGTCCCTGAAGCTTGGGCCGTGCGCGGGCTTGCTGAGCGCCGCCCTGGAGCTGCCCCCGGCCATTGCATCCGCAAACAAAGCCAAATCTGCGATGTCGCGTGCCATCGGTCCCTGTTGCGGGTGCACCAAAAATGGGGCGGCGGAAGGGCCGCTGGCAAACAAGCCCGGAGACGGTCGCAAGCTGGTCACGCCGCAAAAGCTGGCCGGTGTGCGCAGCGAACCGGCCAAATCAGATCCATGCGCCAGCCACGCGGTGCCGCTGGCCAGGGCCGCAGCGGCACCGCCAGAGGAGCCGCCTGCGCTCAGTGCGAGGTTGTGGGGGTTGCGTGTCATGCCGAACACGTCGTTGAAGGTATTGCCGCCAGCGCCAAACTCGGGTGTGTTGGATTTGGCGTAGATCAGCGCGCCGTTGTTCTCCAGGTTTTCCACCAGCAAGTCTGACTGCTCGGGGATGAAGTTTTCACGCGTTTTAGAGCCAAAGCTGGTGCGAACACCTGATACCGCGGTGAGGTCCTTGATCGGGACGGGCAGGCCAGCGAGCAGCCCGCGCTCGCAACTGTTTTTCTGCATCAGCTTTGTCGCGTTCTGACGGGCGCGCTCGAAACAGCGTGTGGGCAGGGCGTTTACGCTGCCATCAACACGTTCAATTCGTTGCTCGACCGCGTTCAGCGCATCGAAAGGCGATATTTCTGCGCTCTGCAACAGCGCCACGACTTTGCGTGCGCTCAGTTCAGTTAAATCCGTCAATGCTGCACTCCTTTGATTTTGACAGTGGGCCTAAGCAAAGTATGAAACACGCTGCGCCGCAGTCGCGACGGTCAGTTTCTTTGCGACTGTTGCTTGAGATTACGTTAGTACGGTGGCCATTGTTTGCACTCGATTACAGCGGGAGCTGCAGTAAAGGTGAGTGCTTGTGGAAAATGGGGAGAAGGGCGTGATTATTCAGTGAGCAGCAGTATTTTTTCATGGCGGATGAGCGCCGCAATGGAGCAGGCGCCCTGAACATGAAAAACCCCGCCTGCTGCAAAACAGGCGGGGTTCTGGGCTCTGAACAGCGGTTTAGATCAGCTGTTGACCAGCTGAATCACCGGTTTCTGCTGCTTCTGGCTCGCGGCGGCTGCGCTGATGGCGTCGGCGTAGTAGGCGAGGTAGCCGCGTGCGGCACGGCGCCAGCTGAATTCCCAGCCCATGGCGTTTTGCTGCAGTCGGTTCCAGCGCACTGGCTCGGTGCGGTGGCATTCGACGGCGCGCGCAATTGCCTGGCCCAGTTTGTCCACGCTGAGCTCGTCAATGGCAAATCCGTTCGAGCGCGGGTGGCCGCTGGCGTTGTCAAACACGGTGTCTTTGAGGCCGCCCACGCGGTGCGCGATCGGCAGGGTGCCGTAGCGCAGCGAGAACATTTGCGTCAAGCCACAGGGCTCAAAACGGCTGGGGATCAAAAAGCTGTCGGCACCGGCGAAAAGGCGGTGTGAGAGGCTTTCATTAAAGCCGAGGTGCACAGCAACTTTGCCGGGGTTGTTGTCGGCAAAAGTCTGTAGCTCGCCCACCAGCGGGCCGGAGCCGTGCGCCATAACCGCCAGTTGGAAATCCAGCTGCGGGTTGTTTCGCAGCGCCTGCAGGGCGACGTCTATGCCTTTTTGCTCGTCCAAGCGGGTGGCAATGGCAATCAGCAGGGTATCGCCGCGCTCTTCCAGTCCAAATTCGGCCTGCAGCAGGCGCTTGTTGTTCGCCTTGCCTTCGAGCTGGTAGGCGTCGAAGTGATGCTTCAGGTGTGGTGAGCGGGCTGAATCCCATTGCTGTGTGTCGATGCCGTTGAGGATGCCCCACATGTGTTCGGCGCGCTCGGTCAGTACACCGTCGAGTCCACAGCCAAAATGGGGGCTTTGAATTTCCTGCGCGTAGCTGGGGCTCACCGTGTTGATGCGGTCGGCGAACACCAGTCCGGCCTTCATGAAGGAAAAACCGCCGTAGAACTCGAGCTCACTCGGGTTCCACCAGGACTCGGGCAGGCCGAGTGCCTTGAAGGTGCCGTGACTGTAGACGCCCTGGTGCTTGAGGTTGTGAATCGTGAAGACCGTCGCGGGTCGGTTTTGCTCCAGCGACAGATAGGCGGGCACCAGCCCGGTGTGCCAATCGTTGCAATGCACCAGGTCGGGCTTGTGGCCCAGGCCGGCGCGGTCCATGGCGATCTCAACCACGGCTTGGTTAAAAAGTGCAAAGCGGCTCGCGTTGTCCGCCCACTCAACCCCGTCTGGGTCGTTGTAGGGGCAGCCGCGGCGGCTGGAGAAACAATTATGGTCGACGGCGTAGACAGGCAGATCACTGCCCGGCAGCAGGCCGCGGTGGATACGCACATCGCCCAAGCTTAGCTTGAGCTCGCTGACCACCTGGCATTTCTGCAATTGATCCAGCATTTCAGGGTAGGCCGGCACGGCGAGATGGACCGGGTGACCAGCGCTCTGAAGCGCGGAGGGCAGGCCATTTGCCACATCGGCAAGACCGCCCGTGCGGATAATGGGCGCGACTTCGCTTACCACGAAGAGAATAGAATGCTCGTTTGTCACGGTGCTGATACCGCCTCCGGCGTATGTTTCTGGCGCACAAGGCGCGGGATAGTCTTTATAAAAGCCGCAAAATCACCGGCTCCGGCGTCTCTCTGGCTCGACGTTGCGCGAGTGAATCGGATTATTCGACTGCGATCGGTATTAGCGACTGCAAGAGCTTTGCCTATCTCTAGCGACACACATTACGAGGTGGTTTAGTTCTGGATGGGGCAGTCAGCGGCAGAGTCCTGAAGGTGTGTCATTTTTTGATGTTTCAACGACCTTTCGCCGAGTTATCTGGTACACTGGGCGAGTTCTGTAAACCGCTTTTGGGCACGCCATTGTGTTCAGAGGCTATCCAGACGGAATGATCCGTCACTTTTATATTTAGGAATGCACACCAATGTCTTGTCTTAATGCCGAGAAAAAAGCTCAAATTGTCGCTGATTACCGACGTGATGATGCGGACACAGGTTCACCTGAAGTTCAGGTCGCCCTGTTGACCGCTCGCATCATTCACCTCACCGATCACTTCAAACAGCACAAGCACGACCACCACTCGCGCCAAGGTCTGCTCCGCATGGTTAACCAGCGCCGTAAATTGCTGGATTACCTGAACCGGAAAGATCTGGGACGTTACCAGACATTGATCGAACGACTGGGTCTACGCCGCTAAGCGGCCAGCAGAGATAACTGACGTGGCAAAATATACCAAGAGCTTTACCTTCGGTGACCATGAAGTCACTCTCGAGACGGGTGTTGTTGCCCGTCAGGCCTCTGCTGCAGTGATGGCTAGCATGGGCGATACGCAAATGCTGGCGACTGTGGTTGGTCGCAAAGAAGTAAAACCTGGGCAGGATTTTTTCCCGCTCACGATCAACTACCAGGAAAAGACCTACGCGGCGGGCAAAATCCCCGGTGGGTTTTTCAAGCGTGAAGCGCGCCCGAACGAAGAGGAGGTGCTCACGTGCCGCCTGATCGATCGTCCTCTGCGCCCGCTGTTCCCCAAAGGTTTCAAAAACGAAGTCCAGGTCGTCATCACGGTGATGTCTGTGGACGCCGAGATCGGCACTGAAGTACTGGCCATGTTGGCAGCTTCCGCTGCAGTCTCTTTGTCAGGTATTCCTTTCGACGGCCCCATCGGTGCTGCTCGCGTGGGTTACACCGACGGCAACTACATGCTCAACCCGAGCAAGACAGCGCTCGAGACCTCTGACTTGTTGCTGACAGTTGCAGGCACCGACAACGCTGTGTTGATGGTTGAATCTCAGGCTAACTTGCTCTCAGAAGAAATCATGCTGGGCGCCGTGATGTTTGGTCACGAGCAGATGCAGGTTGCTGTTGAAGCGATCAAAGAGCTGACAGCTGAAGCTGGCCAGCCTCGCTGGGATTGGGCTGCTGCTGTAAAAGACGAGTCATTGGCGGAGAAGGTTGCTGCTGTTGTTGAAACGGGTCTGGGCGAAGCCTACACCACGGTCGACAAGATGGAGCGTCAAGACAAGGTGGGTGCACTGCGCAGCCAGGTTGTTGAAGCGATTGCGAGCGACGACGGTTACAGCGCCGATGATGTCAAAGGTGCATTCTCTGCACTGGAGAAGGGCATAGTTCGTTCACGCGTTGTCGCTGGTGAGCCGCGCATCGATGGCCGTGCACACGACACCGTTCGTGGCCTCGAGATGAGCGTCGGTCTGCTGAAGCGTACTCACGGTTCTGCGCTGTTTACGCGTGGTGAGACGCAGGCAATTGTCACTTGTACTCTGGGCACGGCTCGCGATGCGCAAATCATCGACGCGCTGACCGGCGAGTACAAAGACAACTTCTTGATGCACTACAACTTCCCTCCTTATTGTGTGGGAGAAGCTGGCTTCATGGGCTCTACCAAGCGTCGCGAAGTCGGTCACGGTAAGTTGGCCAAGCGTGGCGTGATGGCTTGTATGCCCAAGGCCGATGACTTTCCCTACACGGTTCGCATCGTCTCTGAGATCACTGAATCCAACGGCTCAAGCTCAATGGCTTCTGTCTGTGGCGCGTCATTGGCGCTGATGGACGCGGGTGTGCCGCTGAAATCACCCGTTGCCGGTATCGCCATGGGTCTAGTCAAAGAGGGTGACGAGTACGCCATCCTCTCGGACATCCTCGGCGACGAAGATCATCTCGGTGACATGGATTTCAAAGTGGCCGGTGCCGCTGAAGGAATCACTGCGCTGCAGATGGACATCAAAATCCAGGGCATCACCCGCGAGATCATGGAAAAGGCATTGCAGCAGGCCAAAGCCGGTCGTCTGCACATCCTCGAGGCCATGAACCAGTGCATCGATACACCGCGTGCTGAGTTGTCTGACTTTGCACCGCGTTATCTCTCGATCAAAATCGATCCAGAGAAGATCGCTGCAGTCATCGGTAAGGGCGGCGCAGTTATCCGCTCTATCACCGAAGAGACAGGCGCTTCTATCGACATCGAAGACGATGGCATGATCCGCATTGCCTCCGTTGATCGCTCAGCCGGTGAAGAGGCGCGTGCGCGCATCGAAATGATCACCGCTGACGTCGAAGTGGGCAGTGTCTACAGTGGCAAGGTTGTTCGCATCATGGACTTCGGCGCTTTTGTTAACATCTTGCCGGGCAAAGACGGTTTGGTGCACATTTCTCAGATATCTGAAGAGCGTGTACAGAACGTCACCGACGAGCTGTCCGAAGGCCAGACAGTGAAAGTGAAGGTGTTGGAAGTCGATAAGCAAGGGCGTATCCGCCTGAGCATGAAGGCGCTCGCACCAGAGGCAAGCGCAGAGGCCTAAAGCCACTGCAGTTTGTCTGTTTGAAAGAGGGGAGGCTTAGGCCTCCCTTTTTTTGTGCGCGTTTTTAGTGTGCAAGGCAGGTGTTCGGAACTGAAGTGCGGCGTGCCGCTCTAAGTTAAAGGGCGTCGTTGAAGGTCGGCGTTAAACATCATTGTCAATTGCCTCTCGCCGAGGTGGGGAATCCCTATGCGTGCCGCGCGCTTCGTTATTGTGTTGTTTTTGTTGGGCTCAGGGCTCGCGCAGGGGGCTGAATTTGATCACCGCCACACTGCTTGGCAGGCGTTACTGCAAAAACATGTATCCTGGGTGGGCGGTGCTGCAACGCAAGTTGATTACGCTGCTGTGCAGGCGGATCGAGCCGCTCTGGACGGCTACACCGCATCGCTGCAGCAAGTGACAAGGGTGGAGTTCGACGCTTGGAGCCAAGCGCAGCAGCTGGCCTTTTTGATCAACGCCTACAACGCTTTCACGGTGCAGCTGATTCTCACTAAATACCCGGCGCTGGATTCGATCAAGCAGATCGGTGGCTGGTTTGGCAATCCCTGGAAGCAGACGTTTTTCAGCTTGCTCGGTGAGCGGCGTCATCTGGACGCAGTGGAGCACGAGCTGATCCGCGGCTCCGGCCGCTACAACGAGCCCCGCATCCACGTCGCGGTTGTCTGCGCATCAATAGGCTGCCCGGCACTGCGGCCAGAGGCCTTTGTGGCAGAATCGCTGGATGCGCAGTTGACCGACAGCATGCGCCGTTTTCTCGCCGATCGTAGCCGCAACCACTACAAAAACGGCGTGCTGAGGGTGTCTAAAATATTCGATTGGTACAGCGGGGACTTTCCCGATCTGGCCGCGCTGTTCGCCGCGCACGCCGAGCAGCTCGCCGGCTCATCCATCGAGCGTCAGCGCGTCCGCACCGGCGCCTACAAATTGGCCTACAGCGATTACGACTGGTCCCTGAACGACCGTCGCTGAAGTGTGCAGAACGGGTCGCAAAACTCGTGCGGTGGATTCGAATTCACTCCGGGGCGCGCAGCTGGACAAATTCCCGCCAATGATCCCAGATCCGAGTGCACCCGCCGCCCATCCTTAAACTGTAATCGTCTCAGGCGCCTGGTGCTGTTGCGACACCCACTGCAGCGCCAGCTTGTAGCTGTCTGCCCCAAAACCGGCGATCACGCCCTTGGCCGCCAAGCTGACGTAACTGAGGTGGCGAAACTCCTCGCGCGCGTGCACGTTGCTCATGTGCACTTCGATCACCGGAGCGCGCATCAGCTTCAATGCATCCAGCACCGCGATGGAGGTGTGGGTGTAGGCGCCGGCGTTGATCACCAGTGGCTGTTCGGCCAGGGCGATCTCGTGGATCCAGGTCACCAGTTCCCCTTCGTGGTTTGACTGGCGGATCACGGCGTCCAGGCCCAGGCAGGCGGCGTGCTCCACCAAGCTGGCGCACAGCTCGCTGTAATTCTGCTGGCCGTAGTGCGCTTTTTCGCGCAATCCTGTCATGTTGATATTGGGTCCGTTGAGGATGTGCACGGTCTTGGCCATTTTGCTTCCTGTCTGCTGATTCATCGATACGCTTAGTATAGCGGGGTCAGCAAAGATGGCGACATGAGGCGGTGCTATCAAGCCGCTGGCAAGGTAAACTGCTGTTCTCGCAACTTTGATCATCCCCATGTCCGATACTCCACTTTATGACTTTGCCGTTGTCGGCGCCGGTTTGACCGGCGTGTCGCTGGCTTATGGCCTGGCGAGGCTCGGTAAGTCAGTGGTGGTGCTGGAGCGCTTGGACAAATCCGAAGCCCTGAACCAGCCTGCGCACGGCTTGTTGTGGCTGCAGGGGGGTGTGTTTGCCGGTGCTGTTCAGCGTGAGTGGAACGCGCTGGCGCTGGCGCGCTGGGGTGATTTCGACGAGCAACTCTGCCACATCAGTGCCTCGGTGACGCACTTCGAGCGGCCAGGTGGCTTGTGGTTGGCGACCGATGCGCTCGCGCTGCAAGGGCGGCAGTTGCAGGCGGATGCGGTCACTGCTGAAGAGCCGGAGTTGGAGTGGCTCGATCAGCCCACCCTGCAGCGCCTGGTGCACCGTTTCTCCGGCGCGGTGCAGGGCGGCAGCTACTGCGCCGATGACGCCCAGGTGAACCTGCAGTTGCTGCACCGTTCAATGAACCGCGCGCTGCACAACCTCGATGTTGGGCTCTGTTATCTGCACGCAGTCGAAGAATTACAGGCCTGCGACAGTGGTTACCGCCTGCGGGGCGAGGGTTTTGCCATTGAGGCGCAGCAGGTGGTCATGGCCACTGGCGGGCAGAGCGCCGATCTCGCCACAGAGGCTGGTTTCGAGCCTTTGCACACGGTTGTCGACACCCTCTGGGAAAGCGAGCAAACCCGCTACTTCATGCCCTTTCCCGCCTGGCAATTGCGGCAGTCACGCGACGGCAGCTTGTTCGTGCCGGTGGGTGAGGCGGGGGCGCAGAGTGAGGCTTGGCAGGTGGCTTCGGCGGCCTTGGGCGGCTTGCCGGAATCGGCGGTCAAGCGCTGTTGGCGTGATACCCGCTGTGCCACCGCGACAGGCTTGCCCCAGTACGAGCGCTCCAGCACATGCGCCGGGGTGTTCAGGGTGGCCAGTCCAGAGGCGTTGTTGCATTGCTCCTTGCACGCCGGGCCCGTGTCCGCCTGGCTGGCGGGCAAGTTGAGCGATCAGGCGCTGCTGCCCTTCATCGGGGCGGCGGCCGTTCCTGCACAGCAGGCAGTGCAGGCTGTGGCAACCACGCCAAGCGAACAGGCGGCCCAAAATCCGGTCGAGCAGCTGAACGGCAAAGCCGGCTAAAACCCACGGCCTTCGGCTTCGCGGCACAGTCCAGTGTCTTTGTCGTTATGCAGCAACCTGCCCATAATGCTTCAGTGATGTTTGTGCGCTGCCGATAGAGCGAGTGCTCGGCGTGTGCCGTGAACAGGGTTTGAAGCAGATGCGATTGAAGGGAGCTGGCAAAACACAGGGATTTACGCTCATCGAATTGATGATCGTGGTGGTGATTGTGGGCATTCTCTCCGCGATGTCGATTCCCCTGTACGCCGACTACCGTGTCAACGTGCGCATCAAACACGTGATTGCGGCGCTGGACGCGCAGTCGGTGGATCTGTCAGCGCTCTACGATGAAAGCGGGAGCTTCCCGGTCACATCATCCGCTGTGCCAATTTCCGGTGCGGAGGGGTCGACCATGTTGTGGTGGACAAGTGATGATCTGCAAAGTGTGCACATCGAGGCCTATCTCGGGGTGGACGCCTATCCAGGCGCGCTGGCCGATACCATGATTATCAACGAAGGCCTTGCCGATGCATACGGCAACCTGAGCTGGAGCTGCCGCTATCACAACATGCTCACGCGCAAAGTGAAGGCAGAGTACATGCCCGCACAATGCGACGATGTTGTAGCTGAGTCTTTCTAAGGGCTGCCGTCTCGCTGGGTGGCACGGCGATCTAGCCACGCTTGCATTGGGCTCTATGCCACACGTCTCAAACTCTTCCTGATCTTTTGCCGCTGCAGCCCTGTGGTTCGCGATCAGATGGCGCTTTCTGTGCGCTGTTTCCAGTGCGGTGATTCTTTTGCCGCTGTTCTGGCATATCCCCGCGGCTGATACTTGGTCGCATAATTCAGTTTTATCAAAGCAGCCAGCAATAAAATACTGTTTCCGTATTGAAATGGTGCTTGATCTCGCTTAGAATTCCCCATGTTAGAATACTGTTCCGCATGTTGGAATTACTTTTCGGGGAGAGAATCTATGTTCGGCAGCTCAAAAGCATTCACAAAATCGGTCTTGATCAGTGCCTTGTTGGCGGCTTCGGTGGGCGCTGTGCCCACGGGCGTGGTCCAGGCGGGCACAACACTTATTCACGGGGAGGCGGGCCCCAACCGTGGCGCACGCGCTGCGGCCCTGCAGTGGTTTGCCGACAAGGTCGGTGAAAATTCCGGCGGCGAACTCAATATCAACGTGCAATGGGGCGGGGCGCTGTTTAAGGCCAACGCTGCGGTGCAATCCATCAGTGACGGTGTCGCCGACATGGGCACCGTTATCGCGGTCTACTACCCGCAAGAGATGCGCAGTTACGGCATCGCCGATCTGCCCGTCAATAACCCCGATGCCTGGGTGGGCATGCGCGCCACCAACGAGCTGATGAGCTCATCCGACGCCATCACTGCAAAGCTCGCCGAACAAAACCTGGTATACATCGGCACCTTCACCACCTCCGCAGTGCACATTGGCTGCAAGGGCACCGCGATTCGCTCGATCGCTGATATCAAAGACAAAAAAATCCGCGGCACCGGCGCCTACGGCCGAGTCTTCGCCGACCTGGGCGGCAACATGGTGAACATGAGCATCTACAAGGCCTATCAGGGTCTAGACACCGGCCTGCTCGATTGCTCGCAGGGTTATTCCTACGCGGTCACCGCACTCAAGCAACAGGAAGTGATGAACAGCTACACCTTGCTGAACTGGGGGCAGGTAGGCGGGGTTGGCATACTGATGAACAAAGATTCCTACGACCAGCTCACCCCAGAGCAACAAATCCTGCTCAAAGACGCGGGCCGTGACACCGCCGATGAGTTCGGTCGCTTGATCACCACCGCCAACGACGCGGCGATCGAAACCATGAAGGGCCTGGACATCGAAGTCATTGAACTGCCCGAGAGCGAGCGAGCGCAACTGATCGCTGGCGGCGAGAAATACGTCAGCGAGTGGATCGAAAAAATGACCGCCGACGGTTTCGACGGCCAGGCCTTGTTTGACCAATACCTCGGCCTGATCGAAAAATACAGCCAAGAGCGCGATAACAAAGGTTACCCCTGGGCACGTTAGATCCAGGCTTTGAACTGAGAGGGCAGTTTGGGGCGTGTCAGATCAGACGCGTCCCGAGCTGCCTTATTGGCAGCCCCGGCGGACTCGGCCAGGCCTCGAGCGCTTAGGCCCAGGCGCGGGGCCGGACTTTCGCTGTAGGTCCGACTTCAGTCGGACATCCGTATAAACGTCGCTAAGGGAGACCGCACGATGCTGAAATCCATCGAACGGCTGTTGCTCAATCTGGGTGTCTTGTCCGTCATCCTGTTGGGCTTGATGATCACCGCGAGTGTGATCGCGCGGGCGCTGTTCAACACCGCCTTGCCCGACACCATCATCATCGTGCGCGAGCTGATGGTGGCCGCCATTGTCTTGCC
>JAWSVD010000534.1:0-4236 GCA_033852095.1 Granulosicoccaceae bacterium
TATGAAATATCTAGGCTAGGGGATACACATGCGATAACTTCGTCCAATCACCTAATGCAAACGACAACCGAACGCCATACAAGGAGCTCCGGTATTCCAGGGCGTTCTCGTGAAACCAAAGGTGTTTGGCCAGCGCATCCTCGTACCGGCCCGACGCAGTGTCTTGCTTAGCTTGGGCCAGAATATCTTGTGGATCAGGATTTTCTGGCGGGGCCCACCCCGCATCAGCACCAATCGCTCTGGAAGTCTCTGCATTTCCGCTTTGACCTTTCACCCTACCTGACTCCCTGACTGCGAGCCCAGCACACAGGCGACGGAATAAATGCACGCGCAAACTAATGCGTGTCTATGTTTGGCTGTCACGAGGTTTCTCCAACTTCCGAAAAAGGAATACGATCAAAGCTGTCGCAGCGATCATTGCAGCCGGGAACATAAGCACCCGAAAATACCGGAGGTATGATCCTTCGGTTGCCACGAGAAATTCTTCAACCCCCATCACATGCAAAGGCACGGTGGGAAGGTAGGAAAAAATGAAGTAAACACCATAGCTGACGACCAAGGCTAAAATCGCGTTAAGCGTGGCATCTCTTTTTTTGGCTCTCATCTTTGCTATGACAACCAAAATTGCTGGCCAAAGAAAAAAGAACCAGAGAAGCACAGCCCCCTGCCAACCTACGTCCATATGCCCCCCAAACAATCCCGCCCGTGGCTCAGGTAGATACCCCTAAGCTCTATTGCCAAACCCTTACTCACCCGAACAAGCCGCCAAAAATATCGGCGAGCAAACTGAAAACCGACAGCATGCCGTCGACGAGTATCTCGACAAACCCGGTGACACACTCCACTGCGTTTTCCGCTGCCGCGACTGCGGGGACGGCGATACCGCCAAAAGATGAAACCAGCACCAGCGCCGCTACCAGGCTAAACCCTGAAACAGCGATAGACGTTGTTGCGCCAATCAGCGCAAGTGAACAGACTGATCGCATCAGCTTTCCCCCAATGGAGCGCTTTTCAACATTTTTCATCCAAAATCCCTGTATTTCTTGTTTTATAGCAACAGTGCCAGATTAGGCAAAAATAAAAAACCAGCCCCTCTCTGGGGAGGTGGCTGCCTTGTTAAGCGCCCTCACCGTCAACCGTAGGTCGCCCTGCTAATAGGCCAAATGTAAGCGCCACAAGCACTCCGAAAAAACCTCCCCACCAGCTGCTGATGGCTGTGGCGCCTACGCTAGACTCCAGCACATACGCAAAACAGCTCATGATGACGTTGAAATAGATTAGCCCTGAGAGCACACCGACCAAAGCCAGAGACATGATGCTGATGCGCACACAGGCGCTGAGCAGAAGCAGAGCCGGCACCCCCACCGTCGCCATGCCAATAATTGCGGCCAAATACGAGCCTGTGAGAACCATCATCGCACCGGAGCCTGACAAACTTCCCGTCGCTAACAAAAAGCCAAACATGGCCAAGGGCACGACAAGCGGTGCCAAAAAAGCGGCGAGAACGGTGCGCCGTGGGATCATGTATTTAGCACTTGATACAATCGACGACACACCATGGCGAAGCTATAGCGCGCTGGCTCGGCCCCCGTAAGCACACCGGATTGATATGCTTAACTGTCACTGCACTTTTCTCGTAGCAGCGCCAATGAGATCCCGCCCAGACCGTTAATTCTATCGCCGTCAAAAGTTGTCGAATACCGCATCCTGGCAGGGTTCCCCTGCATGAAGACAACCGCCCGCTTCGGGACAAAATCATCCGACAATTTGAAATGCGAGTTTTCTTCGTAGACTTCACCCACGCGGTAGTGGAGTTCAACCCCCTCTACTTGCTTTACAACATCCTCGACGATGCTTTTGTAATGGCCGCCTTTACCTACTTCGAAACTGATCACCATGATCGCGGACGCCTTTTCTATCTTTTCATCGACCGACAAATCGTGAAAATCAGGCGTGTATTCAGGCCGCTGTGATCGGCTGGCATGTTCTGTCACGACGCCCGCGGAGCTGAAACGCTGATCAACCAACGGCGGCAGGACATACAAAAACCACAGCGTGTAAACACACAGGGCTGCGATTGAAAAACCGGCGCCGGACAAGGCCCCTGAAACAAACTTCTTTAGCACGTGATTATCCATGGATAAATAGCGAACAATGTTGATCTATGTATGCACTAGCGGCCAAGCAGGCCGCTAGTCAAGTGACGGGAGTGATCGAGTTGACTCACTATTTATTGCGATTTCTCTACCTCAATTTCAGTGCACATTTTGCTTTTCTGCATCGTGATGGTTTTTCTCATACCAACACTTGTATTTTTCCGCCCACGCTTTCCACTGATGCCGGCTTTGATCCAGCTGCTTGGTTTGCGCGTGAATTTTCTTAAACGGCACGCTTGGTTTCAGTATTTTCAAAACAAGGGAAACCCCGAGCTTGATAAAACTTGGAACGCGATAGTCAATCTCCTCCACCGAATACAGACCTTTCAAGACATAGGTATAAGCAACCCCATGATTTCCTTCTGTCGCATAAATTTCGGCCAGCGCCTCTACAGCAGCGACACATTGGCTATCAATAGCCAGCGCTTCTGCGTAGCACGCCTTAGCTTTGTCCAACTCACCCTTTCGCTTCTGCGCAAAGCCCATCATCGAGTGAGCATGCTGGTTAGCGGGATCATCAACTAATGATGCTTTCTCCAACTGGATGACCTTGTCCCAGTCGCCTTGACCAACTGCGCGCGCAGATGAGTACATTCTATTTTTTGGTGCCATAGAGTTTCATCATTAACGATTTAAGTAGTGCGCGCAAATAATGGTCGCCCAGCGGCCGCAGGGAGCGCACTGATTGTTATAGCCAGGTAGTCGTAACCGTGCGCTAATCATTGAGCCAATCCTGTCCGTGAAGGGCATGAATAAACTTTAGCTTTGCCTTCGCACGAGCGTCGGTAATATCGCCACGGCTTCTAAGCTGATCCGAAACCTCAACGTCAAACTGGGTGTCTGATGGCGTATGCACAAGCCTTATAAACTGGGTATTCTCCTTGGATCCAATCTCTCGCTCTGGAACACCACCATTCCAGGAAAAAGGCACCTCTAGGATTACGATTTCTGCGAGCTTTGCGTGTGGCTGAATTTTAATTTCCATATCTGCCTAACGCCAGGGTATTAGGCGCGAGCTTGCGAGCGTCCTGATTGACGCCCTTGTTAGGCTATAAGCCAATGACTCTGTTCCAATCAGCGATATACATGTAAATACGATTAAACTCGCTCGGCAACAGCATCCTGTTATGAGCGATAAAATTTCTTGCCTTTTCTAGCTCTTCCATTCTTTGCTTTAGCCAATGCTGGGAAGGCATGATGTCCTCAAATAGCGACCATTTTTCTACAATAATTGCCGCCAACATCCCGAAATCTACGAAACCTAGAAGATCCTCTTTTTCGCCTTCGAGCCAAGAATCTTTAAATGCAGTATTTTGTCTAGATTCGGCATGTTTTTTCACTTTGTTGGGTAGCTTGTCCCACCAATCCACACCTTCGTTTTCTTCTAGTGTGGATCTAATCAAGGACCTCACCTCATTCTCGAAGCAATGCAAAAGCGCATATAGCCTAGCCATTTCTATTGCATTATTACGACGACTGATACTGAAAGGTGCGATTTGCTCGGCCAGCAATTTTTCATCAGCAGCTGATAAATCTGCTCCAATCTGAATACCAGCTTTTTGAAAGCTTGTGGCTTCAGATTCGAACATCAACCCTCGAAATAGAAAGTCGCGAAGATCCTTCTTATAGCTATCCAAGAAGATGCTCCTTCAAGGATTTGAAAATCGAGTTATATACTTCGATATCTTTAGTAGCAGGAAGGTGAATTTGGATATTGTAATGTAAGCTTGGTTGAACTCCAGACACAGGAGCCCGCAAAATATTTTCTTGCTGGGCCTCTGCGGCCTGTTCCACTTCGGAGTTAGGCTCTTCGCTTGACTCGGTCTCGATTTTTGCTTTCGGCGAATGATTAATATCGGCAATCTCAAGCAGCCCGAAAAATGTTTTAGCCATTAATTCCGCAGGCCGATCCTTAGCATTGTGTGTGCTCTTAAACTTTCCCTCGATTAAGCTTTTATCCGCTGGTTTTGGATGCGATTTTATAATGAACAGATCAGAATAAGCTTCTTTGATCGCTACGCCCATGATTTGTCTTGATTGAGATTTATCCCTGTAATCATCCTGAATCCGTGACGAAAGT
>JAWSVD010000008.1:0-28988 GCA_033852095.1 Granulosicoccaceae bacterium
AGGGTGATGGGCCCCAGCTTGCCGCTGCGAAAATCGGTGAGCAATACCTTGGCTACCTTGTCGAAATCCACGTCGCCGCCATGACCGAGGCAGCCGCGGCGGGCGCCGATGGCCTGCAGAATATCGATCTCCTGGCCCGGCAGCTCTTTGAGTTGGTAGCGTTCGATGAGCCGCTCTGGGTACTGCGAGCTGAGCGCTGCAGCGGCAAAAAAGGCGACGTCGGCGTGGTCAACCGCCGTGTCTTTCACCGCGCCTGTGAGCGCGAGACGATAGCCGCTGTTCTCGTTCCTTACCTTTGGCCACAACATGCCGGGGGTGTCCAACAACTGAAAGCCTCCCGTGAGGCCAACGCGCTGCTGGCTCTGGGTCACAGCCGGTTCGTTGCCTGTCTTGGCCACAGTGCGCTGCGCGATGCGGTTGATCAAGGTGGATTTCCCCACGTTGGGGATGCCCGCTATCAGCGCGGTGGGCGCGGGTTTGTTGTTCCTCGGGGGCAGCAGCTCTAGGCAGCGTTTGATGATGCTTGCCTGCAAGTCCGAACTGCCCAGGTCGATGGTCAGGGCATCTGTACCGACCCTTTGTTTGATCTCACTGAGCCAGCGCTTTGTCAGGGCGGGGTCGGCGAGGTCGGCTTTGTTCAATATTTTCAAACTCGGTCGGTGCCCGCGCAGCTCCGCGATCATGGGGTTCTCGCTGCTGAACGGGATGCGAGCGTCCAGCACCTCAATGATGAGGTCCACTTGCGGCATTATTTCTTCGATTTGTTTTCGGGCCTTGTTCATGTGGCCCGGAAACCATTGGATAGCCATGCTAGGTGTAGTTCTGTCTGCTGAGAAGCGGCCATCTTAACACTGTCGCCTGCGAGCGATTAGGTCGTGCTGGTGGCAGTAACGTGGATTGACGCGCATGGCACTGTGATTACATGTTCGTTGGGAAATGAATGGCTTGCGCGAAATCTACCCAAACGGGTCACTTTGGGCTCGGGGCTTGCTACCTGATCGTCTATATCAATTGTCGAAAGTGACCGCCTGGCTGCAACTTTAAGCGTCGCCGCCTGTGCAATGAAGAGAGGAATGTTGGATGGATATCGATGTTTGGCTGCGAACTCTAGCTGCGAAGGATGGCTCTGATCTGTACTTGAGCACCGGAGCGCCGCCCAGTATGAAAGTCGAGGGGGAGCTGACACCGCTCAGTCCCGAGCCCATGTTACCGGGCCAAATTTCAGAAATCGCCAAATCCGTGATGGACGAAGAGCAGCAGGAGAAATTCCACCACGAGTTGGAGATGAACCTGGCACGGACCATCACCGGGGTGGGTCGCTTTAGGATCAATATTTTCCAGCAACGCAACGAAGTCTCGATTGTGGCGCGTAATATCAAGATGGAAATCCCCAGCGCAGACGACCTGAAATTGCCGGAAATACTGCGCAAAATCATCATGGTGAAGCGCGGTCTGGTGCTGTTTGTGGGGGGCACTGGCACGGGTAAATCTACTTCTTTAGCTGCGTTGATCGATCACCGGAATTCCACTTCTAAGGGTCATATCATCACCATTGAGGACCCGGTTGAATTCGTGCATCGCCACAAGCAATGCATCATCAATCAGCGTGAGGTGGGGGTGGATACGCGCTCATTCCACGCGGCCTTGAAGAACACGCTGCGGCAGGCGCCGGACGTGATCTTGATCGGGGAAATCCGCGACCGCGAAACGATGGAGCACGCGCTGGCCTTTGCCGAGACCGGCCACTTGTGTATCTCGACGTTGCACGCGAACAGCGCAAACCAGGCCTTGGACCGGGTGATCAACTTTTTCCCTGAAGAGCGGCGTCCGCAGCTGTTGAGTGACCTCGCCAATAATCTGCAGGCCTTTGTTTCGCAGCGTTTGGTGCCCACGATCGACGGCAAGCGGGCAGCGGCATTCGAAATCATGTTGGGCTCGCGCACCATTAAAGACAAAATTCAGCGCGGTGATCTCTACAGCATCAAAGAGATCATGGAAAAATCCAACAACTTGGGCATGCAGACTTTTGATCAGCATCTGTTGCGCTTGGTGCAGTCGGGTGAGGTCAGTGAAGAGGAGGCGGTGTTGTACTCTGATTCACCGAACAACCTGCGCTTGAAGCTGAAATTGGCAAACGCTGATGCCCTGGCCAATGACCCTGTGGCGGACGGCTTGTCGTTGACCTCGGTTGACGGCTTTGATGATTCCGCGACTGAAGTCTCCTTTGCGCCCGAAGCTGCAACAGATGTAGAGCAGCCCAGAGAGCCGCCAGCGAGTTTCGCGCTGGAGCCGATGGAAGATGATCCTGCGAATATTAAAAAGCCAAACACGGGTTGATCGGGGCGGCTCCGGTTTATTCGGGGCTGTTACGCGCAGGCTTCAGTCCGGTCTAGAAAGTCTAGCGCTTGGCGATACAAAGCCGCCCGATGGGCGGCTTTGTGCTGTCTACGATTCCAGTTTTATTGCTGGTTTCTCTGAACTCAATGTTTAGATTCGCGGGCTCTTGCCACGGGAATCAGGATCGGCTGTTGTCCGGCAGGGCGTGGATCACCTCAACGGTGTTATCAAATTCTGCGTCATCGCTGCGCACGCGTTCTTTGGCCAGTCGCCGGTGTTGTGCATTGCGCTCCTGTCGCACGCGCATCAGGTAGCCGGCCAATCCGCCGCCCGCGGTGCTCAATGTCAATATGCCAAGTGCAAACATCTGCGTGGCGATCAAGGTGATGCCACCAAAAACAGCGGCCACGGCGATCAGCCCGATTTTTGTGTTGGCGCGCGCACTCGCCCTTGCCGCTTCCCGCGAGACCTGCTTGTGCGTATCACGGACCATGCTGAGCTTTTCCTGCTCTGCTTGCACTTTGATGCGTTCGCGTTCGGCCAAGAACTTCTCGCGTACTTCGGATGTGACGTCTTTGACCCGGATGTCGCTCAACAGCTTGAGCCAATAAGAAAAAATAAAACTGCTGACCAATAGATAACAACCCGCCGCCAGCCAGGCATCCCGTGTGCCCACTTGATAGACGCCGAGTGCAACGGCTGCAGCGGCGACTTGGATGATGAGGCAAAGCGCAAACAAGCGCATCATCGCGAAGGCTGCCGAATTGGCGAGTGCAGTTTAGGAAAAATGTTGTTAAGCCGTGTCATGCTCGTGGTCGCCGTGTGTTCTCAAGGAAGGTGCACGGAATAGTTGCGGTGGTGCTTCGCGTGATCCACAACACGCCGTGTGTCTCTAGCCTAGCAGCCTCGGGGCTGTAATCAATCGGCCAATGCGGTTGTCATGCGGTGTCAGAGTTAAGACAGGGCGATTTCAGCTCTTTAACCCAGCTGCCGTGCACAAAAAAGCCTCGCGTTTGCGAGGCTTTTGAGCTGATCAGGGCCTACTTGTGATCAAGGGCACTTGTTCAGGCTGCCACTGCTCTGCAGGGCGTCCAGCCACACGGCGGCCATTTTCTCGTAACCTGCGACGTTGGGGTGCAGGCCCACCGAATCCTCGACCAGCGGTGTCAGGTCCAGTTGATTGTCCAGTGCGCTGTATTGATCGACCAAGGTGACTTCTGGCCAGCTGGCATCGACCAGCGCCGCCAAGCTGCTGTTGAAGGCTTCCACGGTATCAACGAAGAAGGTGTCCGGCCGTTGATCCACAATGGTGGCGACAAAGGTCTTGACCTTGTTGTTGCCGGCGGACCAGTTGTTGATGTTGTTGAGCACATGGTTCACGCCATCGGCGGATGTGTTGTGGTCATTGGTGCCCACGTGTGCGAGCACCACGTCAGTGGGATTGGTGGTGAGCCAGTTGTTGAGCTCGTCGCCGATTGCCCAGCTGGTCCAACCGGGCATGCCCTGGTGGTTCGGGTCTGCAAGGCCCGAGGCGCTGCCAGCGCTTTGCTCACCCACGAAGTCCACCTGATATCCGTCGGCCAGCAAGGCATCATAGAGCGTCTTGCGGTAGCCAGTGGCGAAGTCTGGGGTGGGGCTGTCACCGGTGGCAGTGGTGTAGCCTGTCACGCCGTAGGTGATCGAATCGCCCAGGGGCATGATGCGCAATGTGCCGTAGACCAGCTCCACGGTGCCCTCGGCAACACCGCCGTTGAGGTCGTCTACGCTGTAGTCGAAGCTGTCTTTGTAGCCGCGTGCTGCTGTTGTTGGCAGGTAGTTGAAGTCGCCTGTGCTGAGATCCAATTGCAGGCTGCCGTGTTGCGGTGCCCGGATGATGTTGAATTGAAATTGACTGTTGTCGTCAGTTATCTGCGCCAATACAGAACCGTTGTAACCCAGCGCAGAGCTCTGGGCCGCCACGCACAGCGGGGCCGCTTGTGGGTCGACGTTAGCGGCGGCGATGGTGGCGTCGTCTCTCGATCCGCCTCCGCCATCGGAGGTTTGTTCACTGCCGGTGACAGAAGCTTGGTCGCAGCCCAGCAGGGAGGCGGCAGTTATAACCGCCAGTCCAGTGTTGCGCAGAGTTGGAAAAATCATGGTAAATAGAGCCGATGTTTTTGCAGGTCTCAATCAAGAGCTGCGGAAAATGAATTGGCTGCCACTCGGTTCATTGAGCGACGAGATCCGGTGTCGCAAGGGCGGGCCCTACGCGATCACTTGTTCTCTGATAAAGCAGTTAAAATGCCTGCTTGAGCTTTTTTTTATGGCATTTTGTAAATAAACATTAAAATTTATACGCAGGGAGACAAGCTTGCGCTGGAAACCGCCACGTCCGCGATCATCGCCGTACATCACGCCGCAGGGCTACGCCGCGCTGGAGCGCGAATCCATCTCGCTGTGGCAGCGGCGGGCAGAATGCACTACGGCCATCACCGCCGCTGCCGCCGAAGGCGATCGCTCGGAGAACGCCGAATACATCTACCGGAAAAAGGAGTTGAGGGAGCTCGATAGGCGCATACGCTACCTGCAAAAACGCATGCCTGATCTGAAGATCGTGCGTGATGTGGGCAATCGGGATCAGGTGTTTTTCGGCGCCACGGTGCAGCTGGAAAAAGAGGACGGGACAATGCTGCGATACAAGATTGTGGGAGCGGACGAACTCGATCCGGCGGCCGGCACCATCAGCATCGATTCGCCATTGGCTAAAGCGCTACTGAAAAAGTCAGTGGACGATGAAGTGGAGCTGAAGCTTGGGGGAGATGTGCAGAGCTTCGTGATTGACGCTATTGGATATGGACCCTAGAAACAGCAATGCCCGCGCGAGGCGGGCATTGTCTGGCTTAAGCACTCTAAGAACTCAGCGACTAGTCACATTTGGCTAAAATTTCGCCATTGGCGGAATCGGTCAAAGCGGCATACCAAGTTGCGGCCATTTTGGTATAGCCCTCGGTTGAGGGGTGTAAGCCCACCCAATCTCCGTCGGTGGGGGAGTTAATATCAGTGATAACGTCAAGCGCATTGTATTGATCGACAATATGCACTTTAAAGTTCGCAGACAAGCTGTTATCGAAACTGGTGTTCAGCTGTGTTTCTAGCTCAGTGTTCAGGGCAATTGTATTGGCGATCGTGGAGTTGAAAAAGCTGCTGCTGTTGGGTCGCACTATCTTAGCTGCCATCACAGTGAGCGGATGGTTGCTCTGGTGCCAAGTTTCCATTGTCGATACCAAATTATGCACGTCTGTGGCCGCCAATATCGGGGTCTGGACTTGAAAACCGAGGTCGTTAGTGCCTGCATGCAGCAATACCACGTCTGGTTTTGCATTTGTCATCCAGCCCGAAACCTGAGCATCCATTTGTTCGGCTGTCCAGCCAGGGTGTCCCTCATGATGAGGATCGTCCAAGTCCACGCCAGTAGCTGTTCCCGCGGTCTGAGAGCCCACAAAATCAACTAAATAGCCATTGTCTGTCAGCGTGTCGTAGAGGGCTTTCCTGTATCCAATGGCGTCAGCTGGTAGAGGTCTGTCGCCAGCTGTGGTGCCATCGATATTGGTCGTGACGCCGTAGGTAATCGAGTCGCCCAGCGGCATGATGCGTTTGGCTCCATAGATGATTTCAACCACGGCCGAGTCAATTTGCTCACCATTTTCGATAACGGCATAGTCGAAACTCGTTTTGTAGCCTCGGTTATTGGCGATATTGGATGTCGGTGTGTAGATATAATTTCCAGTGGCGGAAATCATCGTCACGGTGCCGTTGCTGGGTTGCTGCAGCACAGAATATTGGTACAGACCACTTGTGCCATCAATCACTAGATTGGATACAGTGCCGCTGTAGACGGTATCAGTGTTGGCCACAGTAACGGCTTTACATTGATCGCTTGCAACCTGTTTACCACCACCGCCGCTGCTTTCGCCATCGTCGTCACACGCTGTTAATACAAACGCAGCCGTGATGGCAAAAGCAATTTTAGACACCTTGAATGATCTTGACATTTTATTGACGAATTCCCTGTAAACACTTAGTGGTGAGTGTGCACTGTATTGATTGTGGCCTCGGCGTACAAATGCAACGTACACGACAGCGCCCTGCAACATTCATAGCAAATGTCGAACCGGCTTTCTTGCCGCTGATCAACTCTGGCGACGGGCTGAGATTGCCAGTCGGAAGGCTAACAGTCCATGAACAATCGCGCTGAATGGACAAGAATAGCGTCGAATCAAAGCCTAAGCGATTGAAATAATCAAATTCGATGCTGATTGCGCGTGGTGGTGCGTATGCGCTGCATTCGCGCTGATATGCGCCATGCTGTCGTCAGGTGCTTTTCATTTCAGCACAGCCTTAGAGCTGCCTTTGTTCTCCAGTGGGGCGAAGCTTCCGTCAAGCGAGCAATAATTCGAATCTTCAGTGCACATATGACGCGAGTGCAACAACAATAGTTCAAGTGGTTGAGGCTAGCCGTGAAACTAAAATGTGCCTCTCCGGTTGCTGTGTGAGTCAAGTCAGGCAATGTGGGTTCTTGTTTATGGGTTGGATTTGACACACAGACTTTCGTGTGCACGCGGATGCCTGATGTGCGGCGGCTTGTAGCTGAGCTAAGGGGCTGGGGCTTATCGAGAGTAAGAGCTGTTATTGAGTTGCGTTATGTGCAAGAACATCACGATGAACTTTAGTGCCTATTACCAGTTGTATTAATAGTATTATATGATATATTCAATTTCCCTATAAAAATAAAGCACCAAATTTGGAGGTTTATATGCAACTCAAAAAGCTATTGATAGGCAGCGCAATACTGGCAGGCGCCAGCTTGACGGCGACTTCCGCACTTGCACTCACGGTTGGGTTTTCTCAGATTGGGTCGGAGTCCGGCTGGCGTGCAGCGGAAACGTCCATCACGTGGAAAGAGGCGGAAGCACGCGGTATTACGTTGAAGTTTGCAGACGCTCAGCAGAAACAAGAAAACCAGATAAAAGCACTGCGCTCCTTTGTCGCGCAGGGTGTGGACGCCATATTTGTTGCACCTGTTGTTGCGACGGGGTGGGACAGCGTGCTCAAGGAAGTGCAAGAGGCTGAGATCCCGCTCATCTTGCTCGATCGCACAATCGATGCGCCGGACAGTTTGTACTTAACAGCTGTCACCGCTGATTTCATCCACGAGGGAAATACCGCGGGTGACTGGCTGGTCAATGCAATCGGTGACAAGACTTGCAATGTCGTTGAGCTGCAGGGCACGACCGGATCAGCGCCTGCAATCGAGCGTAAAAAAGGTTTTGAGCAAAGTATCGCCAAGGCCAAGGACATAAAAATCATCCGCAGCCAGACCGCCGATTTTACCCGTACAAAAGGTAAAGAGGTCATGGAGAGCTTTCTAAAGGCTGAGAGCGGTGGCAAAAACATCTGTGCGCTCTACGCACACAATGACGATATGGCTGTCGGTGCCATTCAGTCCATCAAAGAAGCGGGCTTGAAACCCGGTACCGATATATTGGTTATTTCTATAGACGCCGTTCCCGATATCTTTACGGCGATGGAAGCGGGTGAAGCCAATGCAACCGTCGAGCTCACGCCAAATATGGCAGGGCCGGCATTTGATGCGCTGGATGCGTTTCTGAAAGACGGTACTTTGCCGCCCAAGTGGATTCAAACAGAGTCGCGCCTCTATACCCAAGAAGATGACGCAAAAGCTATTTATGAAGCTAAAAAGGGACTCGGGTACTGAACCGAGCTTCTCTAGAAAGCTGCGCACAGAAACAGCTGCAAGCTCAGGAGGCTTGTGGCTGTTTTTTGTTTGGTGTTGATGTTCATCCGCAGTAGGGGTTCTAGCGCTAGCTTGTGGCCGCTTCCGAATAACGCCGCACTGCCGCTGAAGCTCGACCGGATGCTGGCACTGTGCCTGCGGATGTGATCTTCTGAACTAATTGTATATTTATAGATAATGAGGTTGCTGTGAACAACTCTGCTTCACTGTTGGTGGCAAAAAAAATTGACAAGTTTTTCCCCGGTGTGACGGCTCTCAGCCAGGTGGATTTCAGATTGGAAGCGGGGCAAATACACGCTCTGTTAGGAGAGAACGGTGCGGGAAAATCGACACTGATTAAGTGTTTAACCGGCGCTTATAACCGCGACGGCGGTGAGATACATCTCTTGGGTGAAAACATCAGCCCCCGAGACACATTAGAAGCGCAGCAATTAGGCATAGGCACTGTCTATCAAGAAGTGAATTTGCTCGGCAATCTGACTGTCGCTGAGAACATTTTGATCGGGCGGCAGCCAACGCGCTGGGGCATGGTGCATGTCAAAGAGATGAACCGCTATTGCGCGGCGCTGTTGAGCGAGTATGGCCTGAGCATTGACCCGGCTCAATTGCTGTCGACCTACAGTGTTGCCGTGCAACAAATCATAGCGATCGCGCGCGCTGTGGATCTCTCGGGCAAGGTGTTGATACTGGATGAGCCAACCGCGAGTTTAGATGCGAACGAAGTGCAGATGCTGTTCGGTATTCTCAGGCGCCTGCAGCAGAGCGGCATCGGCATCGTCTTTATCTCTCATTTCTTGGATCAAGTGTTTGAAATCAGCGATCAGATAACGGTGTTGCGTAATGGTCAGTTGGTGGAGTCGGTGGTGACCAGTGAAATAGACAGCATTGATTTGGTGACCATGATGCTCGGTTATGAGCTGGGGGAAGAGAGCCGAGAGAAAAAGCACACAGAGGTAGAGCGCGAGGCCTATTTGCAATTCAGTGACTTTGGTAAAACACAGAAAATTACGCCCTTTAATTTGACCGTGCGCAGAGGGGAGGTCGTCGGTATTGCGGGCCTGCTGGGCTCAGGGCGCACCGAGACCGCAGAGACGCTGTTTGGCGTGACCGCCCACGACAGTGGTGTTGCGAGCAGGGCGGGTGAGGTGTTGGATTTGTCTTCGCCGCGGGCAGCGATTTCCAACAAATTTGGCTTCTGTCCGGAAGACCGAAAAAACGATGGCATCATCGGCGATCTCAGCGTGCGTGAGAACATTGTGCTGGCACTGCAAGCGCAGCGTGGCTGGGCCAACCCTCTGCCAGAATCAGAGCAGCTGACCCTATGCAATCACTATATAAAAACCTTGGACATACGGCCTGCGGACCCAGAAAAACGGGTGCGCCTGTTGTCTGGCGGCAATCAACAGAAGGTGGTGTTGGCGCGCTGGTTGTCGATGAACCCTGATTTTCTGATCTTGGATGAACCGACCCGCGGCATCGATGTCGGGGCTCACGCTGAAATAATTCGCTTGATAGAATCCCTCTGTGACAAGGGCATGTCCTTGTTGGTGATTTCCTCTGAATTGGATGAGCTGGTGGCCTACAGCCACCGCGTGATTGTGGTGCGTGATCACGAGCACATCGCGGAGATCAGCGGCGCTGATATTACAACCGACAACATTGTCTGCTCGATCGCCGAGAGCATCAACAGCGACGAGCAAGCGTATGTTCTCAAGGGGGCAATCTAGTGAAGAGCCTTGCACGTCTAGCCCCGCAGCTGATCACGCTTGCGATCATCCTCTCGCTGAACTACCTCGTTTTTCCGGACTTTTTTAAAGTAGAAATTGCGAATGGCAAGTTCTACGGTGCGGTGATCGATGTGCTCAACCGCGGTGCGCCCGTGGCGCTGCTGTCGGTGGGCATGACTCTGGTGATAGCGACCAAGGGCATCGATCTGTCCGTCGGCGCGGTGATGGCCATCTGTGGCGCTGTGGCGGCAGCCACGGTCGACAGCGGGGGCAGCGTTTATCTGGCGCTGCTGCTCGCGCTGCTTGCCGGCTCCGTTTGCGGTGCGTGGAACGGCATATTGGTTGCCTTTCTCAATATCCAGCCCATCATCAGCACCTTGATTTTAATGGTGGCGGGCCGGGGCATTGCGCAGCTGATCACTGAAGGCGCTATTTTGACTTTCACGGATCCCGGATTGATTTTCATTGGCAGTGGTTCCTTTTTGTCTGTGCCCACGCCTATATTGATCTGGCTTTGTGTTGGCCTCATCACCACCTTTGTGGTGCGCAGAACGGCGCTGGGCATGCTGATTGAAGCTATCGGCATCAACCAACGGGCCAGCAGCTTATCCGGCATCAACGCGCGGGTCATTTTGATAGTGGTGTATGTGCTATCCGGTCTTTGTGCTGCCATTGCGGGCACCATAGCGGCCGCTGATATCAGAGGGGCGGATGCCAACAACAGCGGGCTCTGGCTTGAACTCGACGCGATTCTGGCGGTGGTGATTGGCGGGACGTCTTTGTTGGGCGGGCGATTTACGCTGCTGGGTTCTTTGATTGGGGCGATGATTATTCAGTCGATCAACACGGGCATTTTGCTTTCGGGTTTCCCGCCGGAATTTAACCTCATTATCAAGGCGGCTATAATCGTCATTGTGCTTGTTATCCAGTCACCTGCGCTCAAGGCAAAATACAGTGACTATCGGAAAAACAGGGCTTCCCTCAATCAAGAGCCCAGTCAGAGGCACACGTCATGATGCGTTCCAAATATTTACCGCTCATTGCCACGAGCATGATTTTTCTCGCCGCCTATGCCCTGTGTTATATGCAATACCCCAACATCTTGTCCACGCGGGTGGTCGGCAATCTGCTGACCGACAATGCCTTTCTGGGCGTGGCGGCGGTGGGCATGACCTTTGTCATTCTCTCGGGCGGCATCGATTTGTCCATCGGATCCGTTATCGCGTTCAGCGGTGTGTTTATCGCCGCGATGCTCGCCAATACATCGCTGCACCCGCTGCTGGTCTTTGCATTGGTGCTGACCGTGACGGCGCTGTTCGGGGCTCTGATGGGGGCGATTATTCACTATTTGGAGATGCCGCCCTTTGTCGTGACCTTGGCGGGCATGTTCCTGGCGCGGGGCATGGCCCTGGTGATAAGCACCGACTCTATCCCGGTCAAGCATGAGTTCTATACGCTGGTGCAGGAGAGTTTCTACAGATTGCCCGGCGGGGGGCGATTGACGGTTATAGGGGCGCTGATGATTGTGGTGTTTATAGTTGCTATCATTGTCGCCCACCGCTCGAAGTTCGGGGTCAACGTCTTTGCTCTGGGAGGCGGGCTGCAAACGGCGAAGCTTATGGGGGTCCCTGTGGCCCGCACGACCATTGGCATCTACGCGATCTCGGGTTTTCTGGCGGGTCTGGCGGGCATCGTCTTTTCGCTCTACACATCCGCGGGTTACTCACTGGCAGCCGTGGGAGTTGAACTAGACGCTATCGCCGCCGTGGTGATTGGCGGGGCGCTGCTGACGGGCGGCAGTGGTTTTGTCGCGGGTACGCTGGTCGGTGTGTTGATGATGGGGCTCATTCAAACGTATATTATTTTTGATGGGACGCTGTCTAGCTGGTGGACAAAAATTGTGATTGGTATTTTGCTGTTCGTCTTTATCGTCATGCAAAAGAGCTTTCTACTGGCAGCGTCTGCTCCAAAAAAATAGTTTTAAGGTTTTTTATGGGTTCAATGGAAGCGATCATCTCGAGCCGAGTGATGCGCAACAGTCATGCGTACGTGGTGCACGAGATAGGGCTATCCATCATCAAAGGCGCATTCCCCGTCGCCGCCGTTTTGCCCGGCGACCTGGACCTGATGGAAAAATACAGCGTCTCGCGTACGGTGATACGCGAGGCGATGAAAACCTTGAGCGCGAAGGGCCTTATCATCGCGCGTTCTAAAGTGGGCACAAAAGTCTGTGAAAAAGACAGCTGGAATCTGCTTGACTACGACGTGCTGGCTTGGCATTTTGAAGCGGGAGTCGATGAGCAGTTTCTACACTATCTTTCGGAAATTCGTCTTTCTTTTGAGCCCTTTGCCTGCGAGTTATCTGCCCGCAACGCTTGTCAGGAGGATTTGGATCTCCTGTACAGCTTGTGTGATCAAATGACGGAAGCTTCCGTCACACGTGAACAGCGGGTAGAGATAGACGTGAAGTTCCACCTCGCGGTGCTGAAAATTTCCAAAAACCCCATCATGCATTCGGTGGGGTCGATGCTAGAAGCCGCCTTGAGTGGGATATTGACCATCGGCTCCTTGAAGGACAGCGATGAAAAATCCGCTCGAAGTGCCGAGGCCCATCTCGCCGTGGTGAGCGCCATCGAAAGCAAAGACACGGAGCGGGCAGCGGGCGCGATGAAAATAATCATCGAGCTGGATATAGAGCGTATCGTCATGCGGAAAAAGAGCTGACAATCTAGCGGCACACATAGCGGTATCGCTGCGCCACATCAAACCGTGGCGTGCCAGCTCAGTGTGTTCAAGCGCAGAGCGCACCGCCGACTGATGCGAGCTGCCCTGTAGATACAGATCGAAGAAAGCCCCGTGTCGAAGTCCTAAGTTAAAGCCCAGTTTTAAAATCTACGGCGATTCAATTTTTGCCAGACTATAGGCTTCTTGCAGTCGCGCGGTGACAGCGCCCTGTTTTCCGTCGCCAATGGGGGTGCCGTCAATGCTGATCACCGGCACGGCGAAACCCGACGCAGAGCTGCAAAAAGCCTCTTGGGCAGACTTGGCTTCTTCAAGGGTGAAGGGGCGTTCTTCGATCTGTATCTGCAGGGACGCCGCGCAATCGAGCAGTGCCCGGCGCGTGGTGCCGTGCAATATGTCAGTGCTCAGGGGCCGGGTGACAAGGCTGCCGCTTGCGGTGACGATGAAGGCGTTGTTGCTGGTGCCTTCGGTGACAAAACCATCCTCCACCAGCCAGGCGTCGTCGGCGCCCTGAGATTTGGCTTGCATCTTCGCCATGGAGGGGTAGAGCAGCTGCACGGTTTTGATGTCCCGTCTGGCCCAGCGTTCATCTGGTAGGCTGAGCACCTTGATGCCGTGTTGCAGCGCGGGGGAGTCCGTTACCTTTTTCACTTGGGTGAAGGCAACTAGGGTGGCGGGGGTATCGGCGCTGGGGTAGTGAAAATCGCGGTCCGCGACACCGCGGCTCACTTGCATGTACACCAGCCCTTGCACGATATGGTTGCGTGATATCAGCTCATGGTGCATCTGCAAAATGGCTGCATCATCCGCTGGAGACGGCATCTCTAACTCCCGCAGTGAGCGCCGTAAACGGGTGAGGTGGCTGTCGAAGTCGACCAGCTTCCCGGCCACCACGGTGGTGACTTCGTAGATGGCGTCGGCGAATAGAAAGCCGCGATCAAATACGCTGACTTTGGCTTCGTCCTCTGGGACGTATGCGCCGTTTACGTAGACTGTTCTCATGCGTTTTATCCCCACAGGGTAGAAGAGGCTGGCGCCATCTCAGAGCCAGAAAAGACAATGCCGTCGCTTCGGTCGTTCGCCAATAACAAGGGCCCGTCGAGATCCACGTAACTGGCGCCCGCGGCGACAAGCATCGCCGGCGCCATTGCCAGTGAGCTGCTGACCATGCAGCCGACCATGATGCCCAGGTCGAGCTTCAGCGCTTGCTCGCGCAGTGCGAGGGCTTCAGTGAGCCCGCCGGTCTTGTCAAGTTTGATGTTGATGAAATCGTATTTGCCGCGCATCGCCTGCAGTGAATCGCGGTCATGACAGGATTCGTCGGCGCAGACTGGCACGGGGCGTTCGGCGCCGAGCAGGGCGTCGTCGTCGTCGGCCGGCAGTGGTTGCTCCACTAGGTCGACACCGAGTTTGAGCAGGTGCGGGGCCAGGGATTGGTAGAGCGCCAGGTCCCAGCCCTCATTGGCGTCGACGATCAGCCTTGACGTGGGCGCGCCGCGCCGCACGGCTTCAAGGCGCCGCATGTCATCTTCGCCGCCCAGTTTGATCTTAAGCAGCGGCCGGTGCGATTCACGCGCCGCCTTGCGCTGCATAGTCGTTGGGTCTTCCAGTGACAAGGTGTAAGCGCTTGTCAGTGTAGCGGCAGGTGGCAGCCCGAACAGCTGCTGCACGCTGCAACGCTGTTGTTTTGCTTTGAGATCCCACAGTGCGCAGTCGACGGCATTGCGCGCCGCGCCGGGCGCGAGCCGCGTTTGCAATGTCTCAGTACTCAGTGTGTCGAGCTGGCCGTCGAGCGATTCAATCTGCGCGATGACGCTGTCCACACTCTCGCCGTAGCGCGCGTAGGGCACGCATTCACCGCGGCCGCGGTGCTCGCCATCGCTGATGTTCACTTCCACTACCACAGCCTCTGTGCGAGAGCCGCGGGAAATACTGAACACTTCGGCCAGCGGGAAGACTTTTGATGCAGCGGAGATGTGCATCAGGACAAGGCATCTACAAGCCTGGCGCAGCCGTGCCTGAAAGGGTCGACGGCAGGCAGGCCCATGCGCTGTTCGGTCTCGGCCAAAAAGGCGTTGGCGGCTATCTCATCCATCGCGGCTGTGTTGATCGAAATACCTGTCACCTGACAGCCAGGATTGACCACCCGAGCGAGCGGCAGCGCAGTGTCTCTGAGCTGCTCCAACGTCGGCAGCGTGTAGTGGGGCAGGCCGCGCATGTGCGTTCGCGTGGGTTCATGGGCCAGTATCAAAGCGTCCGGTGCACTGCCGTGAATCAGCGCCAGGGTCACGCCGCTGAAAGAGGGGTGAAACAGGCTGCCTTGGCCCTCCACGAGGTCCCAGTGATCGGTGTCGTTGTCCGGTGTGATGGACTCGACGGCACCCGCCATGAAATCGGCGACCACTGCGTCCAGCGGTGCACCGCTGCCGGTGATCAATATGCCGGTCTGACCAGTCGCCCTGAAGCTCGCCTTCAGGCCGCGTTTGAGCATCTCTCGTTCGAGCGCCAGTGCGGTGTACATCTTGCCCACGGAGCAATCCGTGCCGACGGCGAGGCAGCGCTTGCCGCGGCGCCTGTGCCCTTCGGCAATGGGGTATTGCACTGTGGCTTCGCGCACGTCCAGCAGCTGCCGTCCGTGTGCCTTGGCGGCGGCAACCAACCTGGGCTGATCGCGCAGTAAATTGTGCAGGCCGCTCGCGATGTCCATGCCGCCGGCGAGTGCTTGTTCGAACACGTCCAGCCAGGACTGGCTGATCACGCCGCCGCGATTGGCCACGCCCACGACAAGTGTGCGAGCTCCGCTGGCTATGGCTTGCTCGACGCTCAGCTCCGTCAGGCCTAGGTCTGCGTTGCAGCCCTCTAGGCGCAGTTGGCCGAGGCATCGATCAGGGCGCCAGTCTGCAATACCGCGCGCTACTTTGGCGGCCAGCTGGTCAGCTGCATCACCCAGAAACAACAAATAGGGGGCTTCAATCACTGTGCATCCTCCGTGAGATAGGCCCAATTGGCCGCTTTATCGGAGTATGGCACTGACTGAATGTTTTCGGAAAGAGGGCTGGCCGCAGAGCGCTTGAAAATTCTGCAATTATGGCACGTGTCGCAAGATACTTGCTTGATTTAGGCTGTGACGCCGATAAAAGTGTGGCGACAGGCCGAGCAGCGCTCGCTTGGGCTTGATGTCTTAGTTCGCCACCATGATCGAGGCGGTGCCTGACAAAGATGGGCTAATTGGTGCGCCGAAGCTTGCGCTGGGTGCTGGAACCGCCAGCGGGCTGAGCCCCTGCGTCTGAAACGCCAGATTATCGCTCTGCGCCTCCAGGCTGAGCCCGCTGTCCCGGCCGTAGATGCGCACCACGCGCTGCCCTTGTTTAACTTTGGCAGCGATGCTGTCCCGCAGCTGTGCTCTCGGCTGGCGGTCGGCGTTTAAGGTGTGGGCCTCGCGGCGGCCCAGCTCCAGCAGTGCCGCCGCTGTATCATCGTCGTAGACTAGGCATTCGGCCTGTTGGATCAAGCGGTGGGCTTTCATGCTCAGCCATTCCGGGTCTTGTTCCGGTGCACCAACAAGGACCAGTGATCCACTGACGGGGGCACCGGATTCTCCAGCCAGGGCCGCAGTAATAATTTGTTCTGCGTCTGCGCAATCGCCTGAGAGGGTCTGCTGCGCGATGGGGCCGTTGATCAGCTGTTCCCAAAAGCGACGGCGCCGTTGGGGGTTGGCGATGGCGGCAGCCACGGGTGCACGCCAGCGCTGTAGCAGCTCAGCGAATGCGCCCAATGTCTGTGGCAGCGCGCGTTCCAGCAGTGCTTTGACAGCGCGTGCCAGCACGGGGGAGCGACCGCCCGTCGACACGGCCACGATCACCGGTGCCCGGTCGACGATCGCGGGCAGAATGTAACTGCACAGCTCTGGGCAGTCGGCGACGTTGACGGGGATGCCGCGCGCTTCGGCAGCGGTAAATACACGATGGTTCAGTGCCTCGTCGTCGGTAGCGGCAAGCACCAACGCTGTGTTGTTCAAGTGCTCGTTGGAAAACGATTGGGTCAGCAATTCGAGTCGAGGGTTCTCCTGGGCGAGCGCCAGCATGGCGGCCGAGAAATTATCTGCCAGCACGGTGATGCGGGCGTCGCTCTTGGCGATGAGCGCTGCCTTGCGAGCGGCCAGCGCATTGCCACCGATCAGCAGCGCGCGCCGGTTGCGCAAATTGAGAAAGACTGGGAAATGATCCATGATCGTGCTGCCGATTCAGTGTGGAGCGTGTAGTCCGCACTCGCGGCTGGCAAGTCCTTTGGTGGGATCAAAATAGTTGCTCTCACTGGGCACGCCGTGCTCGAGCAGGTAGTCGTCCATCTGCGCTTCGGTCGCGTGGAAAAACGGTGCTACGCGGGGCAGATCAGGACGGCCTTCGCTGATGATCTCTAAGCTGCGGCGGTGCGCTGTTTCATCGCGACGGATGCCCGCGAGCCACAGATCGGGCGCGAGTTCGTTCAGCGCGCGGTCGAAGGGCTCGAGCTTGACTTGGCGGGCGAACTCGGCGTGGGCCGGCTCTTCCAGATCGGGCACACCGCCCAGCTGGGCCATGATCCAGGCACTGGAGTGGCGCGGTGCGTAGATGTGTATCTCAGGGTTAAAGCGCTCGATCAATTGCTTGGCAAAACGGTAGGTCGCGTTGGTGTTAAAACCGTGGTCAACCCAGAGCACGGGCACTGTGGGATCAATACTCAGCACCGCGTGCAGCAACACACCGGCGTGAGGACCAAAGCTGGTGGTCAGCAGCGGGCGCTCGGCACGCGCGAGCGCCCATTCAATGACTTGCTCCGGGCTCTGATCGTTCAGTTCGCCGTTGGCCGCTTGATAATTTAGCTCACTGTTGTGGGTATTAACGGCGTTCATGTCGTAGCCTCTCTTCGTAAATCTTTTTTTGCTTTGAGCCTGTTCTGCACATAGACGTCCGCGCAGTTATCAAAACGATCAATTCCTACCTGGTCCATGACGTGGTCACCTTTTTGCGCGAGTACCGCGAGTACACATATAGCTATTTTGAATTAGGTATGTCGGCAGTTCTTTAGGAAAGTTTGCGGCTCGGGAAGGGAGAGGTGAAAGAACCTTGGGTTCTATGGTTATGCTACTCAGTGCTGAGAGAGGTGGGGAGAGAATATGACGTTAATATACAATTACTTATAGTTCTCCCGCAGACTGTGGCCACAACAGCCACAGTCTATAATTACCATATTTATACGCTGGCGGACACCGTGTCGAGGGAGCGTGCCAGGCGGTCAAATAGCTGGTCCAATTCATCGGCGTTGATCGTCAGCGGTGGGCAGATCGCCACCGAGTCGCCCGGTGTGGGCCGCAGTATCAGGCCGTTCTTCTGGCACTCGGCTACAACGCGGGCCGCCATCTTGGCCTCGGCCGGGTATTGCTGCTTGCTCTCTTTATCCACGACCAACTCAACAGCGCCTATTAGGCCGACACCGCGGGCGTGGCCGACCAGACCGTTCACCTCCAGTTCGGCCAATCGAGCGAGGAACTGCGGCTCCAGCGCCTTGACATGGTCGATCAGCTTGCGCTCCTTGTAGATCGCCAGAGTCTCCAGGGCCACTGCGGCGCACACCGGGTGTCCGCCGTAGGTATTGCCGGTGCCAAACACGCCGAATTGGCTGCTGTACTCTTCGATGGCGTTGTAGACCCGGTTGGCGACTAACACCGCACCAATGGGCAGGTAGGCGGCGGACAGCTGTTTTGCGGTGGTCATGATGTCGGGCTGGATCGCAAAGCGGTCCGAGCCAAACATCTCGCCGGTTCGGCCGAAACCACAGATCACTTCGTCGGCGATCATCAAGATATCGTGCTTGCGCAACAGTGCCTGGACGCCTTCAAAGTAGCCAGCGGGTGGGATAAGCACGCCGCCAGCGCCCATCACTGGCTCGGCGATGAAGGCGCCGATGTTGTCTGCCCCCACCTCGTCGATCATCTGCTCGAGCGCTGCGACCAGCCGTGCGCTGTACTGTGCTTCGCTCTCGCCCTCTCGCCCGTAGCGGTAGTAGTGTGGTGCTTCGGTGTGCAGTGAGCCAGCCAGTGGCAGGTCGAAACCACTGTGAGCGTAGGGCAGGCCTGTGAGAGAGGCGGCCGCGACAGTCACGCCGTGGTAGGCGCGCTGGCGGGCAATGATGCGCTTTTTGCTGGGGCGGCCCATTGCGTTGTTGTAGTAACTGACCAGTTTGATGGCCATGTCGACGGCTTCGGAACCGGAATTGACAAAAAAGACGCGATCAACGCCCTCGGGTGCGATCTCCGCCAGTGCTGCAGAGAGTTCAATAGCGGGCTCGGTCGAGCGGTGTGCGAACATGTGTGAATAGGGCAGCTTGGCAAATTGCTCAGCGGCTGCTGCCGCTAGGCGTGCTTCGCTGAAGCCCAGGCCCGCACACCACAGCCCAGCCATGCCCTCGATGTATCGGTTTCCGCTGTCGTCAATGACGTACACGCCGTCCCCGCCGCTGATGATAAACGGCCCCTGATCCTGGTGCGCAGCCAAGTTGGTGTAGGGGTGCAGCGCGTGGTCTTTGTCGAGTTGAGAGAGGGTCTGTTGGGGCATGCTTCGCTCCTGAAAATAGGTCAAACTGATGCCACAGTGTGCAAGTTTGGCGAAGCCTTGGCAATACGGAAAAGCGGCACAAACACGGCTGCAAAGCGCCAGCACAGACGCGCGTCAAGATGACTGTTAGATGGCCGATAGTTTGGCTGTGTTGTGCTCAGAGCGACGCGGATCTATTTGCTCCGTTTTCAATCTGTTAACCGTTTTTAGGATGATGAAGCCGTGACATCTGCTGTGTAAGCCCTTTGTCCGGAGTGAATGGCAGGCGGACTTGTTTTGCGGTCGCTGCCGGTGGCGTTCACAGTGCGCTAGCACGTTGAAGTTTATTTGCCTGAAAGGCAGCGAAGGATTGCAGTGACACCAATCAAGACCATCAGTGAAGCAGCGTTGCAGCCACATGCCTTAAAGGACATGCGGTTGTTTTACCGTGGCTGCAGCTCTGAATTCGCGCTCTGCTTGGGTCAGTCCTCTGCGGCGCAGGTGGTGGGGCGCAGCGATGACGATCTGCTCTCTCCCCGTATTGCCGCAGAACGCACGAAAGACGAGCGCTTGGTTTTGCGCTATATGCTGCCCAGTCTCACCGCCGCCGAAGAACAGAGTGGGCCATTTGGTTGGCTGCTGAGGCTGCCGTTGCTCAGTGAGCAGCGGGCGCAGGGCATCGATTTGATGGCCTTGCAGGAGGATTCGGTCGCCGCGCAAGTGTGGCATCATTTTTTTCCTGACAGGGCGCAAGAGCCGTGCGGCGATGGCTTTGGGCTGTTCCTGCCGGAATCCACGCTGTGGTGGGCGGGGCCGCAGCCCGAGCGCGAGCAGCTTCAGTCACTCTGCCCGCAGATCCTCAAGCAGCTCAGTCCCGCAGCCGTTGAGTGGCTGGCTCAGGGCCGCTCGCTCGGCGACGCAGTCCGCTGTGGGGAGCTGCAATTTGAAGGATCTGACAGCTGCATCGATATCAGCTGGGCCCTGATGTTGTGGGGTGGGCAGCCAGCGCTTGCGCTCAGCATGCACTCGGAGCTTATCAGCATCGCCGATCCGCAGCCCGCAAGCGCCGAGCACACAGTGCAGCAGCAGGACTACCGCGCCCTGATCGACGCCTCGGCCAATGGCGTGTTGATCCTGGACCGCAGCGCGGTGGCGCTCGCCAATGCCAGTGCGGCCCAAATCCTGGGTTTCGATGACAGCGAACAGTTGCAGCAGTTCGTCGACATCGAGTCGCTGTTGCCCGAAGAGCTCCGGGTCCTGCTGCTCGCCAATGGCGCCACTGAAGTGCCGCGACTGCAACAGTACGAGACCATCTGGCGCTCCAGAATGGGCGCGTCGCTCTACCTTATCTCACACTGGCAGCAGATCATCTGGCAGGGCAGGCCGTGCCACTACGTCTGCTTGATCAACATAAACCACCGTTACCACAGTGAGCTAAAACAGCTTCGAAACCAGCAGAGATTCCGTGATTTCGCGGAATTGGCGGCCGATTTCTTTTGGGAACTCGACGAGAACTTGCGTTTCAGTTTCGTCTCGCACCGCTTTGAAAGCGTGTTGCAGATCGCGCCCAAGAATGTGCTTGGCTTATCGATTCGGCAGTTCTATGAGCGCTATTTCCCGCAGCCCGCGCCGCCGCAGTGGCGGCGTCATCTGCAGTCCCTGGCGGCGCAGGAGCCGCAGCGGGACTTCGAATACCGCTGGACCCGCGCCGACGGCAAAGAGCGGGTAATCGTGCACACCTGCCAGCCTATCTTTGACGAGCAAGGGGTGTTTGAGGGCTATCGCGGTGTGGGACGGGATGTGTCGCACGATCGCGCCTTGGCGGCGCAAGTACAATTCCACGCTACCCATGACGCGCTGACCGGGTTGGTCAATCGCCGCGAGTTTGAGCGATTGATGGAAGAGGCGCTGCACGACGCGGACAGCGCTCAGCAGCAACATGTCTTGTGTTATGTGGATCTGGACAACTTCAAAATAGTCAATGATTCCTGCGGTCACAGTGCGGGTGATGAGCTCTTGCGCCAGCTGGGCGATCTATTCAGGGAGCAAATACGTCAGAGTGATGTGGTCGCTCGTCTGGGTGGGGACGAATTTGGCATATTGATTTACTCCTGCGGCGTCGAGCAAGCATTGGAGCTGGCGGAAAAAATTCGCAGCAGTGTGGAAGAGTTTCAGTTTCTCTGGGAAAAGCAGCGATTCTCCATTGGCGCGAGTATGGGCCTCGCTCCTATCATTGCCGACAGCGGGTCTGCTAACGAGGTCATGAGCGCTGCGGACGCCGCCTGTTACACCTCCAAGGAGCGCGGGCGAAACCAAGTCACCATGGCAGAGGATGTGGGGCGCCAGCACCGCAGCGACGCGCAGCGGGTCACGCAGGTAGGGGGCATGCTGGAAGAAGGGCACTTTCAGCTCTGGCGCCAGCCCATCCTTGCCATGAGTGCAGACGCCGCCCCGGGTGAGCATTTCGAGATACTGCTGCGACTGCTGGAGCCGGATGGCACATTGATCAGTCCGGCCGCCGTGATGCCCACGGTGGAGCGCTACGGCTTGTGCGCCAAACTTGACCGCGCTGTGTTTGATCGCACACTGGCGTGGGTGATGAACGCACGCGAGCAGCTCGATCAACTCTCGATGTGCAGCATCAACCTCAGTGGCCCCAGCCTGCTTGATCAGGGTTTGGTCGAGCACATAGACCGCTCGATACGACGCAGCGGTATTCCGCCCCATAAGTTTTGTTTTGAATTGTCGGAGACCGCCGCAATAGCCAATTTGAGCGGCGCGCGCGCGGTGGTGGCGAAGCTGGGCAAATCCGGTTGCCGCTTCGCGTTGGATGATTTTGGCAGTGGCATGTCGTCCTTTACCTTTTTGCGGGATCTGCCGATTGACTTCGTGAAGATAGATGGCGGTTTTGTCACGCGCCTGCTGGAGGACCCCGTTTGCAGGGAGATGGTAAACGCGACCCACAGAGTGAGTAAGTTGTTGGGCAGCTCTACCATTGCGGAATCGGTGGAAAACGCGCAAACACTGGACGCGCTGCAAACCATGGGCGTGGATTACGCGCAGGGCTTCCACATCGGTTCGCCCAAAGCTATAAACGATTGAACTACGCTTAGAGAAAGCTGTGAATAAGTCCCGCGTGGAGAGTGCAGCGTCGGAGGCCTTGCAGGTGCGAGCTGTGCGAGCAAAGCTCTGATTTGTTCGGGCTCCTCTAGGGTGGGGAGAACTATTGGAATATTTTCGAGTCTATGACATTGGGCTTTGACGGGTGTACAGCACAGCGCCGCATCTGTTGATGAGGCCGATTTGCTGGTTAATTGGGTGACTCGCAGAGCTTAGGTGAGCACTTTGGCATTATAAAGAAGGAACGAATCACGATGAAAAAATTAGCAATAGCCATGAGCGCGGCGCTGGCCTTGGGCGGTTGTGCCACAGAGCAAGGCGGCATCAGCAAGAGCCAGCAGGGCGCTATCATGGGGGCCGTGCTTGGCGCTGTGGTGGGGAATCAAACCGGCGATAATTCCAGGGATCGCAAGCGCGACAGATTGACCGGTGCGATAGCGGGCGCTGCAGCCGGCGCGGGCATTGGCCATGTGATGGACAAGCAAGAGCAGGAATTCAATGAGGCGCTGGCGCAAGAGCAGGCAAATCATCAGGTTGAGATCAAGCGTGTCACCGATGAAGTATTGAAGCTGACGCTCTCCAGTGAGGTGTCATTTGACGTCAACAGCGCCGCGATCAAACGCAGTTTCAGGCCCAGCCTCGACAAGCTGGCCAATGTTCTCAGCCGTTACAGCGACACCAGTATTCGCATCGTCGGGCACACCGATTCGACCGGCAGCGACGCGCATAACCAAGACCTGTCTGTGCGCCGAGCGCGGGCGGTGGTGGCCTATCTGCAAAACTACGGCATCAGCAGCAGCCGTCTACGCGCTGAGGGGCGGGGCGAGATGGAGCCACGGGCAAGTAATGATTCTCGATCGGGTCGCCAACAGAACCGCCGTGTCGAGGTCTTTGTCGAGCAGTATTAAACTCAATCTTGGCAGCGGCATTGCTCAGGGCAACCGCTTCTTAGATGTATCGCAAGGCGCAGCCGCTCGGTTGCGCCTTTCTTGTTTCTGGGGTCGTGCGATCAGTCCGCCAGCACTTCCGCCATGAGATAACCGCCGCGTTGAAATTTCACTTCCAGCGCAGGCAGCCCTTGTATTTTATGCACGGGGGCGAACACCCATTCGCCGGGCTGGGGCTTGCGCGCATCGACGGGCGCTTCGCGGTAGAAGCTGAGGCTGGGTTTGTTGAGCTGCCACTGCACCAGTGTCACCTCGGCGGCCTTTGCCATCTGGGCCGCTTCCTTTATTGCCCCCTGTTGTATAGCGCCAACGGCGGTGCCCAGTGTTGTGGCCACAAAAGCGGTTTGCACGTAGGCGCCCAGTGTGAGTGCTTCAATGGGCTTGAATTGTTTGCTCAACAACATCCAGATGCTCAGCAGCAAAAATAGACCGGCGGCGCCCAGATAGCTGGTCTCCAGCAGCACGTCTTTTCCCCGCTTCACCAGCTCGGTGTCAAAAGGGCGGTCACCGGGGTTGTAGTAATGAAAAACAAGTGGCAGCGCGGCGCAAAGCAGCGCGAAAGCCAGCAGCGGCAGCAGGGTCAAAACACGGCCCGTGTAGTCTTCTCTGAACTTTGCCATCAGTAAAAACAATGCGGTGCAGCCGTACAGCAGGTAGTTTGGCTGCATTTTTCCGCCGGCAGAAAAACTCACCAAAACCACCGAGAACCAACACAGCATGTAGCGGTTAAAAGGTGTGTTCCAGGTCTGGCCGGCGCGCCAGAGCGCCACCATGGCCACAAAGCTGAAGGGCATGATGATCAGTGGCAGGGTGTAGAGGTAATACAGGGGCGAACTGCTGGTGGCGTAGGTGCGGGTGAACTGGAAGACAAAGCCGTCCAAGAAAAAAGCCCTGAGAAAATCAAAACCGTGCAGCGAATATTGATGTGCGTACCAGGGCACAGCCACCGCGATCAGAGCGAGCCAGCCCGGCCAGAACAGCACCGTCTTGCGCAGGTCCACCCAGCGAGCGGTGCTGAGCAGGTAGACGCTGACCACCAGCGCGGGGATGAGCAGTGCCAACAAACCCTTGCTGAGCACGCCCAAGCCGGCCCAGACAAAGGCTTTAAACAGGTGCCGTCGCCGTTCGCCTTCGCACCAGCGGTACAGATCGAAGAGGCAGAGGCTCAGCCACAGATTGAACAGCGCGTCGGCCGAGGCGGAGCGACCGATCAGCATCACCGCCAACGAGCAGCTCATGAAAGCGACGGTGTAGCAGGCGGAGAGGCCGCCGATACGCGCGGCCGCGAATTGGTAGAGGGCGATCAGCCACAGGCTGGCAGCGATGGCCGAGGGCAGGCGCATCGCGGTTTCGTTGTAACCCAGCAGGCTCATGCTAAACGCTTGCAGCCAGTGCACCAGTGGCGCGTCTTCGAGCAGCAGTTTGCCGTCTGCAAAGGCGCGCAGGGGCTCACCGCTCTGCAGCAGGGCGAGGCTCGCCGCAGCGAAACTTCCCTCTTCGGTATCAAACAGCGGCGCCGCGCCTAAGTGCAGGAAAAAGCACAGCCAAATACTGGCGCCGAGGAAGCCCCAGCGTAAATATTTTTGATCAATGCTCACTCTATGTAGCCGCCCTGAGGTGCAGCTGGAGTGACGCGGGGTGAGGACACATGGTCATTGAAACCGAGCTTGAGTTGCGCGCTAGCATAACATGCAGACCCGCAGCTCCACAGCAACGGAAGGGGCTTGTCATGAGCACAATGCACTCACGTTTTCGGCTCGATATGGTCGATCATCAACTGCAGTGAATCCCGGCCGCGCCAGTGGTTGATGTCCAGACGATACACCGCATGGCAGCGTTTCATGCCGATGTTTTTGGCCTGACCGAAGGCGATCGCGTCGATGCTCATGGTGGGGTCATCCACGAGCGCCAGCGTGAGTTTAAGGTGCCTTTCAGCGACCACGCGTTCAGCCTGCACAATGAACTCGCCGTCGAAGCGGGGCTCGGCGAACTCTTGGCCCCAAGGTGCGGCGAAACGCAGCAGCTTGGCCAGTTCCAAACTGAAATGCTCGGCTGCCAGCGGGCCGTCGGTGTGCAGCTCGCGGCTGGGCGGGTACTGCTCGAAGTGCGCGGCCACACGTGTTTGCAGCGCCTGCTCAAAGGTGGGCAAGTCATGCTCATCCAGGGTCAGGCCGGCGGCCATGGCGTGCCCGCCGAACTTGTGGATCAAGCCCGGGTGCTGACCGTCGATGTCGGCCATCAGGTCGCGGATGTGCAGGCCGGGAATAGAGCGTGCCGAACCGCGCAAGGTGCCGTCGTCCGCACTGGCGAAGACCCAGGCCGGGCGGTGGAAGCGCTCCTTGAGGCGCCCGGCGATGATGCCGCACACGCCCTGATGCCAATGGGCTTGGTAGAGGCAGAGCGCATTGAGGGCCTTGCCCTCGAGCTCTGCCTGCAGCTCGGCAACCGTTTCTAGGGCGGCACTGTGCATGTCGGATTCTATTTCCCTGCGCGCCAAATTGAGCGCGTCGAGCTGCGCCGCCAGTTCGAGTGCCCGCGCGCTGCTGGTGGCGCGCAGGCAGTCCACGCCCTGGCCCATGTCGTCCAAGCGGCCAGCGGCGTTGAGCCGAGGCGCGACGGCGAAGCCCAGGTCGCTTGCGACCACTGACTCGACGCGGCGCTTGCCGATGGACAGCAGTGCATTGATGCCTGGCCTCGCTTTGCCCGCGCGAATGCGCCTGAGGCCCTGTTCCACCATGATGCGGTTGTTGCGGTCCAGCGGCACCAGATCGGCCACGGTGCCCAGCGCGACCAGATCAAGCCACTCGGCGGGGTTGGGCCGTGGGATGGCTTGGCGCTCAAACCAGCCGTCTTCATCCAGCCGCTTGCACAGGGCGTTCATGACATAAAAGATGACACCCACGCCCGCTAGATTTTTGCTGGGAAAGGCGTCGCCGTCGAGGTTCGGGTTGACGATGGCGTCGGCGCAGGGCAGCTCTTCGCCCGGCAGGTGGTGGTCGGTGACCACCACCTGCAGGCCGAGCGCCTTGGCGTGTGCCACACCGTCCAGGCTGCTGACACCGTTGTCCACGGTCAGCAGCAGGTCACTCTCGCCTTTGACGGCCATGTCCACCAGTTCCACGCCGAGACCGTAGCCCATATCAAAACGGTTCGGTATCAGGAAGTCCACGCATTGCGCACCACAGGCTTCAAGCGCTGAAATAGCCAGAGTGGTGCTGGTCGCGCCGTCGGTGTCATAGTCGCCGACAACGGTGATCTTTTTTTTCTCGCGCACAGCCGTCGCCAGCAGTTCGCTGGCCGCTTCAATGCCGCTTAACTTGTCTGGGTTAAACAAATCGCGCAAGCGATGGTCTATAGAGTCGGTAGCCTTGAGGCCGCGCGCACTGAATACGCGGTGCAGCACGGGGTTGGGGTGCAGTGAGGCTTCTTCACTATAAGGTCGACGGACAATGGTTGGTCGAGCAGTTGTCATGATGCGGTGGCGCTAAGGTGTCGCTCATCGAGCAGAGAGTTTTTTGATGAATAAGAAAAAGCTGGTCGTGCTGGCGGTCGTGCTAGCGTCAATTGCCGCGTTTTGGGCCTTTGATCTGGGGCGTTTTTTCAGTTTCGAGTATATCAAGAGCCAACAGCAAGTGCTGCTGCAACAGGTGGCGCAGGCCCCGCTGTTGTCGTCGGCGGTGTATTTTGCTGTCTACGTGGCAGTGGCCGCCCTGTCTCTGCCCGGCGCGGCGATCTTGACCCTGCTGGGCGGCGCTCTGTTCGGCCTGTGGCAGGGCTTGTTGCTCGTATCCTTTGCCTCCAGTATCGGTGCGACACTCGCCTTTTTGGTCTCCCGGTATCTGTTGCGAGATGCGGTGAAAGGGCGCTTTGCTGCGAAGCTGGAACCGATTGACGCAGGCATCGCGCGCGACGGTCCGCTGTATTTGTTCGGCCTGCGTCTGGTGCCGGTCTTTCCCTTTTTCGTGGTCAATCTGCTGATGGGCCTGACGTCCCTAGGGACCGGCGTTTTCTATCTGGTGAGTCAGGTCGGCATGTTGCCCGGCACCTTGGTTTTTGTGAACGCGGGCACGCAACTGGCGCAGCTCAGCAGTGTCGGGGATGTGCTTTCCCCGCGCGTATTGTTCTCGTTTGTCCTGCTCGGGGTGTTCCCCTTCATCGCCAAGTGGCTGTTGGATTTATTCAAGGCACGCAAAGTCTACGCGGGCTGGGACAAACCCAAGACCTTTGATCGCAACGTGATTGTCATAGGCGCGGGCGCGGGTGGACTGGTCGCGGCCTACATCGCGGCCGCTGTCAAAGCGAAAGTGACGCTGGTGGAAAAAAATCTGATGGGCGGCGATTGTTTGAATACGGGCTGTGTGCCTTCGAAGGCCCTTATCCGCAGCGCGAAATTTGTCAGCCACGTGCGCCGGCACCGGGAATTCGGCATGTCCGACGCCTCGGTGCAGGTGGATTTTGCCGCGACCATGGAGCGGGTGCAACGAGTTGTATCCGCTATCGCACCGCATGACTCAGTCGAGCGTTTCACCGGGCTCGGCGTGGAGTGCGTGCAGGGCGAGGCCGTGATGGTATCGCCTTGGGAAGTGGAGATCGACGGCCAACGCCTGAGCGCGCGCAGCATCGTATTGGCGACGGGCGCCGCACCCTTTGTGCCGCCAATCCCCGGGCTGCAAGAGACGGGCTATTTGACCTCCGACAACGTCTGGGATTTGCGCGAGCTGCCCGGTCGCTTGGTGGTGCTCGGCGGTGGCCCGATCGGCTCTGAACTGACGCAGGCTTTCGCTCGCCTTGGCAGCCAGGTCACGCAGGCCGAAATGTTGCCGCGATTGCTGATGCGTGAGGACGAAGATGTCTCAGCGCTGGTGCAGCAGCGACTGGTGCAGGAGGGGGTGGATGTGCTGACCGGCACCAAGGCGATTGCCACCAAACTCGAAGGCGGGGAGAAGTACCTGATCTGTGAGCGCGACGGCGAAGAGTTAAAAATAGCCTTTGATCAGATATTGATAGCCGTCGGCCGCAAGCCACGCACAGATGCCTCGGGCATCGATGCCCTTGGCGTCAAATTGACCGAGCGCGGCACGATTGCGGTGGACAAATACCTGCGCACGAATTTCCCCAATATATACGCCGTGGGCGATGTTGCCGGGCCCTACCAATTCACCCACACAGCTTCGCACCAGGCGTGGTATGCCGCCGTTAATGGCTTGTTCGGCACCTTCAAGAAGTTTGCGGTGGATTACCGTGTCATTCCCTGGGCGACATTCACTGAGCCCGAAGTGGCGCGCGTGGGGCTCAACGAGATCGAGGCCAAAGAGCAGGGCATCGACGTGGAAATCACGCGCTATGGCATCGATGATTTGGACAGGGCCATAGCGGACGGAGAAGCGCATGGCTTTATCAAGGTGTTGACGGTGCCAGGCAAGGACACCATTCTTGGCGTGACAATCGTTGGCGAGCACGCCGGGGATCTGATTGCGGAGTACGTGATGGCGATGAAGCACGGGCTGGGTTTGAGCAAAATCCTCGGCACCATCCATATCTACCCCACGCTCGCCGAGGCGAACAAATTTGCGGCAGGGGAGTGGAAGCGGGCCCATGCGCCGCAAGCCTTGCTGCGTTGGGTGGAGCGCTATCACAGCTGGCGCCGTGGCTGAATCGGGCCGCGTCAACAGCTTTGGGCCTAAATCGCTGCAGCGCGGAATTAATCTGCGCTGTGTCGGTGTCAACGCAATTCACAGATGTCCCCTTT
>JAWSVD010000084.1:0-10944 GCA_033852095.1 Granulosicoccaceae bacterium
GGTGAGTCGAGCTGTGCAGTTGAATGCACCTAATTGTTGAATATTAATGGGCTGTTTGTGATATCCAGCGCTGTAAAATCTCTTTGCCTGTTGAGCCCGTCGTGTTCACAGCAGTGAGCTGCTTGGACAGTGTGGACTGTCTAGCCGCGCAGTAATCCCAACCCGTCATGCCACGTTGTCTGCCTTCTGCTTCAAGGTTTCTGATCCGTAAGTGGCTGGAATCAGAATGTATGAAAAGCCTTTCGAAACCTTTCAAAAGAGAAAGTTAAGTCCAACACCCGCGCCAGCAATGGGGTTTGAGCGCGTTCTCTGCTCGGATGTTTCATGAATGCAAGGTGGGCAAATGTATTTCCGAGCTTAGACGCGCTTGTCCATAGTATTAACACTCTTTCATAGTCGCTGAGCTTGCACGAATTTCCCATTGAGCAATTCACAAGGCCAGAGTAATCGTCTCTTGACTGTTTCTGGCCATCTTCTGTGCAGAGTGCATGGCCAGTGTGATTAGCATGGGTAGACCTTTATCCAGTGCTTAGCTCAGTGTATAAGTTTGAGAGATAAAATGGATTTACAGGAAACGAGGCGGACTTGCTTTAAGATAGTTTCGCTACTTTATGTGCTGTTCGCCCTGCCGGTGGCGGCGACCGACACCGATGTTTATCTAAACCGAGGTGGTACGATTCCTCCCAATGTGGTGTTCTCAATGGACACCTCAGGCAGCATGAAGGACAACAATATCAATGTGGCAGATGACTACAATCCCAAAACAAAATACACCGGGCCATTTCGTCGTTGGGGAGCGTATTTTTCAGTCGATGGTCGGATTCCAAGCAGTCCTGATGGCCTGAGTGCCACAACAATAAAAAATACTAAACACTGCAATTTTGGATTTAAGAAAATATCTAAAGACGGCTTTGTTGCTGTGCGAGCCGCGGTTGCTTTTGGCGATAAAGCGAGCTCCGTCAATTACGCCAAAAAAGTTTGGTTTCCTGCGAACCGGGTACACTTTGAATTGTTCGTCAACGGCGCGGCGCGTGTGGAGTGCCAAGATGATGCTGGCATTCATGGTTCGGCGGCGGGCGGCGGTGCCTTGTACGCATCGAGAGAGACGGGCCAGCTTTATACAAATTCTACTGCTAAAGAGATCGACTGGAGTAAGTACCCTTACGTTGCAGTCTATTCGGGAAATTATCTTAACTACAAACAGAATCCTGGCCCCTTGGTGTCTAGAACGCGGGGGTTTCTTCAGCAGCGTGTTGTAAGAGACGCGATTAAACGAACGCCCGAAATATTCGCGGGCCTGTTCATCTTTGACGATAGGCCATATGGCCGCGATGGATGGCTTTATTATGGCGCCTCTCGTCGCGCAGTAAAAGATAACTCGATACGAGCCAATCAGGACGCGCTGCTGAATTCGGTGGACTCCGTTGTTTATAACAATGCAACTCCCTTAGGGTCAGCATTGCTGGAGATCCTTCACTACTACCACGGCAGGGCGCCGTTGATGGCCCCGTGGTATGCGACGGATCCAGAGTCTGTCGCAGACGGTAAATACGTGTCGCCAATCATATCTGCCTGCCAGAAAAACTATGTATTGTTCGTCACTGACGGATCGCCCTACGAGGACTATGTGGCTGATGTGTTTTTCAGCCGGGAGGGTACCAACTATTCAGGGTGGGGGTCCATTGAATACCCTGAGTATTTCAGCATTCTAGGCAAGGATAATTGCGACGGAAACTGTCTAGACGAAGTGGCGAAGTACTTGTCTTTTGCCGACGCAGATCCGGCAGATGTAGCTAAAGGTGAAGTGGAGAACAATCTCTATGACTTAGACGGTGACGGTTCGCCAGACCCTCAGACAGTGAAGGTCTATCCCGTCGGTATGGAGATCGAAGAACCTTTGTTGAAAAAAACAGCGGCGGCGGCGGGTACAAAAGCCTATTACGCCACCAATGCCGTAGAGTTTGAAAATGCCATTGTCGAGATCCTTGCTTCCATCAAAGAGAGCCAGGGGGCCTCTATGGTCACTGCCAGTTCCAGCGTTGATGGCTATTCCAAAGTCTCCAATCGGGATTATTTGTACTTCGGTATGTTTGAACCTACCAGCAACTTCCAGTGGAAAGGAAACCTGAAGAAATACCGCATCGCCTACGAGAATAGCGATGATGGTGATCCGCGCATCGGTGTGCCCTACGTCACGGACCAGAGCACAGACGACCCGAAAATCACAAATAATAAAGGCCAGTTCATTGCGGAGGCGCACAGTTATTGGAGTTCTCGGGCTGACGGAAACAACGCCATGGCGGGTGGGGTGGTCGACAGACTGAAGCTAAAAACAAGCAGGACAATGTCGGGTATAAACAATTGGGGCACGTACCGGCAGCGTATTTTTTCGGAGAGCAATGAGCTAAAACTGGAGAACAACTTCTTTTCCAATAGAGTGGGAGCGAAGCATAGAAGCGATGCACAGCGAAAAGCCATCGTGGATTATGCGCTGGGTAAAGATGTGCATGATGACGACAATGATTCAAACACGCAAGAACAGCGAGGGCATTTGGGCGCGATAGTTCGATCTGGTCCGGTGACTGTTCAGTATGGATCCGCTAGTGGAGATCCAGAAGTCGTGGTGTTTGCAGCCACGACCGACGGCGTTCTTCATGCCTTTGATGATGAAACCGGTGACGAATTGTGGTCCCTGATGTTGACGGACGCCTACAGTCGGTTGGTTGAGCAGTATGACAGTCATGGGTCGTTTGCCCCGTGGTGGGGGCTTGATGGTGGAATCACGCCTCATGTCATCGACAAGAATGCTAATGGCATCATCGAAGTCGGCGACAAGGTTTATCTACTCGTGAACACAGGTCTGGGTTTGAGGAAGTGGTTGGTATTGGATGTCAGTACGGCGAACAAAGGCGCGACTGATGTCATGTTGATGACGCGCAGTGAGCCCCGGATAGATAACAGTGTTAGCCCAGCCGTCCCCAACGCGGGTTGGAGTGATTTCGGCATGGCTACCTCGCGGATGATACCGATAACGTACCGATTGTCAGGGGATGCGCCCAGCAGAAAACGAAGTGCGTTTCTCTACGCCAATGGCTATGATCCCATCGCGGAATTCAGTTACGGCGAACACACGATGGGACGTGGCATCACCCTGCACGAGAGTGACGAGGCGAAACTGTCGAGTTTCGGCGATCTGTTGTGGAAGGCGACTAAGGAAACCGGTGGTTATCCAGAGATGAAGTACGGCTTTGCAACGACGCCCACAACGGTGGATATAGACGGGGACGGTCTGGTCGATTTGATTTACGCCATTGACCTCAACGCTCAGCTCTGGCGGTTCCACCGAAACCGAGCGGCAAGTACCGTAGGCCAGCTTTTCTCCGGCGGTATTTTGGCAAAGTTAGGAGAAGACGCCGCGGGTAAACGTAGGCGTGCTTACAAACGCGTGGACGCCGCTGTGGTCTCTACTGGAGGGGGCGCATTTGTATTATTAGCTGTGGGCACTGGGGACCGGATGAATCCTATGTCTGACACGGAAGTGGATAGATTACATGTCATCATGGATCGCTCGGCTTTGACCGGTGCAGTACCTAGCACCGTCATCACTCCCGATGATCTCTACAACGCGAGCAGCAATGCGCTGGGCGAGGGCAGCGACTCAGAGAAAATAAGCGCTGCCGAGAAACTCAATGCCGCATCGGGTTGGTACATCAATCTCCCGCGGGGCCAGAAGGCAATATCGGCACCACTGATCAGCTCAGGGACGGTGAATTTCCCTGTGTACCGTCCGAATACAGCGACAGTTCAGGAGTGTGAGAATACAGGATTGGGTGATGGTTTGTTGTATCGCATGAACGTGCTGACGGCGGAACCGGTGGAAAATCTCTCGGAAGACGGCGGAGAAGAACTCACTAAAAGGGATCGCTACACGGTGCTGCATGCAGCCGGAATTCCAGGGGATGCCGTCTCACATACATCATCGACCGGGGTGAAATCAGTTATTGCCAATGTTCAGGTCTTTACTGCTAATCCTAACAAAGGGGCTTCCGGGTTTTTTGGCGGCGCGGCAGGGTACTGGTTCGATGGGGAGAAATAGAATGGCTAAACTATATAAAAGCACTGTGTTCGTATTGTCGCTGCTGCTGTTGTCGACCAGCGGTGAGTCGACCGAGTACAAGAAAACCCCCGGTAGCGCATCGGCGTATGAGGTTCAGCTTTTATCTGTCGATTTCTATGCCAATGGCCTTGGATCAGTGGTTGCTCGGCCTTGCGATGATTCAGTGAAATGTGAAATGATTTATGCACGAATAGATAGCAAAACGATCTTCTCAAACAACGAGAAAGTGATGACACGGCGAGAAGCTAGGCGATTCAGTTGGCACTCGGGCGTTATTGCTATTGATGCCTTCGGAACAGCTGTCTCTATGACAGTGATCCATGGGCGCACATGGGCCACTGGGGAAAAACCTTTCGACCCGTCTAAAGTGATTTTGCCAGGCCGTGAAGGCGGGTTGCTTCGGTAGAGCACACGATTAAGGAGACGAATTCCTGTTTGAAACAGAGTAATTCGACAGTTTTAACAGCGTTTACTGCACCAATTATTCTTCCGTACCAAAAAATATCTTACTTGTCGCAGGGCAAGTGGGTGGCATAAATATGCCTATTGGCCGATGACGTATCACTACCCTCTATTGGTGGGTGGCATTCCCTCACGTGTCATGCAGCATGTGAGCGGACCGTACACACAAAGCGTTTATCGGCGTCACGGACTGGTGGGGCTGGAGGCTATAAGGCGATTCTTGCGCAGAAAGGGGCTTGTCTCCAGGAGCCGTTAGCGGGCCCTGCCGGCTTGCCCCGCGTGGTTGGACAGTGATTGGCTGTTGGGGCTGTTGGGGCTGTTTGCCAAGCGGCGCACTACTGCGATCAAGCGTTATGCAGCCTTTGTGGCCGATGGGCGGGGCGTTGCCAGTCCACTGGAATGCGTACGGCATCAGTTGGCCTTGGGGGATGATGTGTTTGTCGCTCAGGCCGTGCATGACAGTGCGCCGGAGAACCTGCGTGATGTGTCACGAGTGCAGCGTAGGGCGCTGGCCAAGCCCTTGGCTTATTACCGTGAGCAATACGCCCCAAAGCGGTGCATGGCAGCGGCCTACTGCTGTGGGGCAGGGAGGATCTCAGTAGAGTCACGCATCTGGTAGAACACGATGCTTAGAGATGGCCTGGTGGCAAAGCTCAGCGACCACCATCCCCTAAGAATTCCTGGGGTCCGGTATTGGCGCTTTCCACCATTGAATGAGAACACACAGCACCGGTCTTGCATCACGGATAGCCATTTTCTAGCATTAGCTTCGGCGCATTTAGCACTCTGCCATCCCCGCATTGGATAAAACACTCGTCCATTTGCCGCACTACTGTGCGGGTTACCAATCTGTAAGTCAGGATTGGCAGCATCGTCGCTTTACTCACTGTGTGGTATTTGAGGTGGGAATCCCTCCGCAAAGCCCCGCCCATAGCGGTTCTTGAGCCGGCAATTGCTTGGGGATGGTTTTTTTTGCCCAGCGCATAATTTCATAGGCACGTCCGTTGCTATGGTAAAGCGCATTAACTCTCATTAACATTAACAAAGTTCGCACGAAAATCTCATTGAACACTTCTCAAAGCCCTACTGTGATCGGTTTGTTGACGCTCAGGGGGGCTATTTCCTGTGTCGATAACACAGTCCGAGCAGGTGGCGAAGATGTCGTATTTTCTGCTTGTCGTCTAGAGAAGCTTGAGAGATAAAAATGTCCTTCCAGGAATCAAGGCGGTTTTGCCTTAAGGTTTTGTCAATTCTGTCTGTGTGTTTAGCCTCGGCGGCAGATGCTACAGACACGGATGTGTATCTGAGTCGCAGCGGCGGCATTGCACCCAATGTTGTGTTCTCGATGGATACCTCAGGCAGCATGGTGGACAACTCCCTCAATGTTCCCGATGACTACAGCCCAGGCATCAATTACAACGGTGTGTTCCAGCCGGGTGGGGCGTATTTCTCGGTGGATGGCCGCATCCCGAACAGCACGGATGGTCTGAGTGCGACTACGATCGCTAACGTCAGTCACTGCAATTTTGCTGCGGGAAAAATTTCCACGGATGGCTTTGTGGCGGTGAGAGCGGCTGTAGCCTTCGAGAACTCAGCGACAGCTGTTCACTACGCTAAACAGGTCTGGTTTCCGGCAAACCGGGTGCACTTCGAGCTGTTCAGCGACGGAGCGTCACGTGTGGAATGCCAAGATGATGCCGGAAATCACGGCCCTGCTGCCGGCGGCAGCGATATGTACGCTTCACGCGAGACAGGGCAGCTCTACACCAGTAACTTCGCCGAAGAGATTGATTGGAGCAAATACCCCTATGTCGTTATCTATTCAGGGAACTACCTTAATTACAAACTAAACCCCGGCAGTTATGTGATGAGGACGCGGGCATTCTTGCAGCAACGGGTCGTCAGAGATGCGATCAAGCGCACCCCGGAGATTTTTGCAGGCTTGGTTGTTTTCAACGATAAGTTGATTCCAGGTGGCAGCTGGGATAACCACGAAGACTATATCTACTATGGGGCGGTCAAAAGCGCGGTCAAAGACAACTCCATTCGAAGCAACCAAAGCTTGCTGCTGCAAGCGGTGGATATTGATGTCGCAGACTATAACAACGCGACCCCGTTGGGGGCCGCGCTGTTGGAAATACTGCATTATTATCACGGCAAAGCCCCTCTGCTCGCCCCCCCAGGCGAGACGGATCAGGCAGCGATGGACGGCGAGCACTACAAATCGCCTATTCAATCGGCCTGTCAGAAAAACTACGTGCTGTTTGTGACCGATGGCGCACCTTTTGGGGATCTTGAAGCCGAAAAATACTTCCGCTACCAGAAGATGGACTACCCCAAATACGAGGAGATTCTGGATCGACAAGTGTGCAATGGGGACAATTGCCTTGACGACGTGGCGGAGTATCTCGCGATCGCTGATGCATACGGCGATGCCAACGATAACTTGTATGACCTGGACGGCGACGGTGCACCCGATGCGCAGACCGTCAAAGTCTATCCCATTGGCATGGAAATCGAGCAAACGCTGTTGCAGGAAACAGCCGGCGCAGCGGGTACGGAGAGTTACTACGCCACCAGTGCCGTGGAGTTTGAAAACGCCATTGTCGATATTCTCGCTACCATCAAAGCAAAACAAGGTGCGTCGATGGTCACGGCCTCTTCCAGTATCGATGCCTATTCAAAAGTGTCTAACCGGAATTTTCTCTACTTTGGCATGTTCGAGCCCACCAGCAATTTCCAGTGGAACGGGAACCTGAAAAAATACCGTATCGCCTACAAAAATTCGGGCGACGCGGACCCCTACAATGACGTGGCCTATGTCACCGACAGGGACAGCGGCGACAGGGATATAGCGACTGACACGGGTCAATTGATCCCTGAGGCACACAGCTATTGGAGCTCTTTCGCAGACGGTAACAATGCCATGGCTGGCGGGGTTGTGGACAGGTTGAAACACAAGTCGAACCGCAACATGTCGGGCATCAACAACTGGAACACTGATCAGCAACGGGTGTTCACCACGGCAAATGAAATCAGCCTGAGCAACCAATTCTTCTCCAATAACATGGGCGCAATGGATCGCAGCGATGCCGAGCGAGCCGCCATTGTGAACTACGCCCTGGGTAAGGACGTACGCGACGAAGACGGGGATGACAATACGACTGAACAGCGTGGGCACTTGGGCGCGATAGTGCGTTCGGGTCCGGTGACGGTGCAATACGGCAATGAGGACGGCGACCCGGCGGTTGTTGTCTTTGCTGTGACCACAGATGGTGTATTGCACGCTTTCAATGACGAGAATGGAGATGAGCTGTGGTCCCTGATGTTGAATGACGCCTACAGCAAGCTGGTGGAACAGTATGACAACCACGGGTCCTTTGCACCCTGGTGGGGCATGGACGGCGGGATTACCCCGCATGTCATCGATGAGAATGCCAATGGCATCATCGAAGAAGGTGACAAGGTGTACTTGCTCATCAATACGGGTTTGGGTCTGAAGAAATGGCTGGTGGTCGATGTCAGCACAGCCAGCACGGGCACCGGCGACGTTGCGATCATGGCGCGCAGTGAGCCGCCTATCGACTACAGCGTCAACCCGCCCATCGCCAACTTGGACTGGAGCGAGTTTGGCATGGCGACTGCGCGCATGATCCCGATCACCTACCGTTTGGCGGGGGATGCGGACGGCAAGAAACGCAGCGCCTTCTTGTACGCCAATGGTTACGACCCTGTCGCTGAATTCAGTTACGGCGAACATTCGGTGGGGCGCGGCCTCACGCTGCACGAGAGCGATGAGGCGGAACTCTCGAAATTCGGTGATGTGCTGTGGAAGGCGACGCGGTCGACGGGGGGTTACCCCAGCATGGCATACGGCTTTGCAACCACGCCCACCACGGTGGATCTGAACGGTGACGGTTTTGTTGATTTGATCTATGTCATTGACCTCAACGCGCAGCTCTGGCGCTTTCATCGCAACAGCGATGCAACTGTTGTAAGCGATCTGTTCTCCGGTGGCATCATGGCGAAATTGGGCAGTGATGCAAGCGGCCATCGTCGGCGTGCTTACAAGCGCGTGGACGCGGCGGTGGTCTCCGCTGGGGGCGGTGCTTTTGTGCTGTTGGCGATCGGCACCGGTGACCGCATGAACCCCATGTCTGATTCAGAGACAGACCGATTGCACATCATCTTGGATCGCAGTGCTTTGAGCGGGGAAACGCCAGATACCATTATCACGGCGGCGGATCTCTACAACGCGAGCAACAATATACTGGGGCAGGGCACGGATGCGGCGAAATTGACCGCGGCCGACAGCCTCAACGCAGCAACGGGATGGTATATCGATCTTCCCGCTGGTCAGAAGGCCATATCAGCGCCCTTGATAAGCTCAGGCGTGGTCAACTTCCCCGTGTACCGACCCAATACAGCGACGGTAGCGCAGTGTGAAAACACAGGGGTGGGTGACGGATTGTTGTACCGTATGAACGTGCTCACCGCGGAGCCTGTGGAGAAACTCTCGGGCGGCTCAGGGGGAGAGCTGACCAAGGAAGACCGCTATACCGTGCTGCATGCGGGCGGTATTCCCGGCGACGCCGTCTCGCACACATCGTCCACCGGCGTGAAAACGATCTTCACCAATTTGCAAGGTTTTGTCGCCAAGCCCGGTGGCGGCGAGGCCGGTTTTTTTGGCGGCGCGGCCGGTTACTGGTTTGAGGCTAATTGAACATGAATAAAATTCACAAAATTGTGCTGCTCAGCCTGTCGCTGCTGTTTCTGTCCAGTGGCATTGAGGCGGAAAAATACAAGAGAAGCCCAGGCAGTCCACACGCTTATGAGGTGCGTTTTCTCACCGTTGAGTTGCATGCAAATGGCCTCGGCACGGTGGTCGCTAGGCCCTGTGATACCTCTGCCGACTGTGAGTTGTTGTACGCCCGCATTGACCCGATGACAAAACTGTTCAGAAACAAAAAACAACTGACCCCGCGCGAGGCGCGGAAATTAAAGTGGCACTCGGGTGTGATTGCCATTAACAGCTATGGCACCGCTGTATCCATAAAGTTGTTCGGCGGTCGGCGCTAGAGGCCTGAAGCAATCCCTGCTTTCGGTGTCTTAGCGCGCCTGGGATTTTGGTGCGTTTCTTCTAGGGCCTTTCAGGCCCATGGTTAGTGCAATTGCGCTGCTGTTCTCTCCAGCAGAGAGCATGGCGAAGTCGACAAATTCACTGTGCTGTCCCCTCTAAATTATGGTTATCCCCATCGTGTTCTATCTGCGTTCAGCAGTAGGATCTGTCTGAACACTTCTGTCGATCTATAACAAATCAGGGCGTTCCTTCCTTGAATTATGAACTTACCTCTGCTGTGTTGATCGAATAGCGCTGGCTGTTGCAGTGGGGGTGTTGTTAGTTGCATGGGGTGTTAGCCTATGCCTTCGGTTTTATGTTGTTCGCGTCTCTCTACTCAAGGGTTTGAATATGAAAGTGATTGGATTGTTTTTTCTGTTTGCGCTAAATGCCGGATCGATTGCAGCGGATATTCCGGCCAACGTGGTTGAGCGAAAAATCAAATCGATCAAGCTGATTGGGATCAGATACCCGCTGTCTGCGAGCATAGATACGCTGAAAAAATCAAGTAATACGCGCATAACGCTGGAAGTCTTTAAGCGCATGGGCGTAACTGTAGACATGCAATATTTCCCAGTCGCGCGAAGCTTCGCTTCCTTGGAGAGCGGGGCGTTTCAAGCGATGCGCGGTGTTCGTTATGTTTTTAGTCCAGAGGTGAAGAAACGCCTGAAACTGGTTTCTCTGAGTGAACACTACGTGTCTGCTTATTACTATTCAGACAAAGAAATGCTCATCACCGATCAGCTAGACAAATCTCTACTGATTAATAAACGGATCGCTGGGTCTGCTAGGGCATGGCATGACAAGGTGGATGAATTAACGTCGACTTACCATGTGGTACCGGACGTTGAAAAAATACTCGACATGCTCGCACTGGGTCGTTTGGATTTCGGATTGATCGGCGACAATGTCGGAGATCAATTGATTCGGGACCAGAAAGCAGGGGATCAATGGCGTTATTTCAAAGTTAAACGGCCCATATCAATATCTAAGTCCGGGGTTGTGTTCGATATTTCTCAACCAGGTGTCGCGGCAATAGCAGATACCTTTGAGACCACATTGCAGGCGCTATGGTCTGGCCCTGTGGTCAGTGAAATAGTGGCGAGCAATTCGGATAAATACAGAGTGAGATTTAGACCTTTTCCACTGCTGGGCTATTTGGATTGATGGCTAGAATAGGCGCTTATGAAAAGTGATTCTTATTCTTCTTATCTATTAACTATAGTTTTAAATTATATTTAGTTAG
>JAWSVD010000535.1:0-1549 GCA_033852095.1 Granulosicoccaceae bacterium
ATGCCCGCCTCGGTGCAGAATATCTTGCACAGCGGGGTCAGGAATTCCGCCAGCGCAGGTCGTTCGCCCAGCGCCATCTCCACCCCTGCGATATGGGCCATGGCACGCGCACCGAGTGCCAGCGATCGCTGCTCGTCGAGCATGCGTCGCACGTCGGCGTGGTCTGATAACACGGCTGGCTCGCCATCGCTGCGGCGCCCCTGCTTTCGTTCGGCGGCGTAATTAGACGCTATGTGGTGCGCGCGCGCCGCGTGCGCCACACCCTGCAACGCCACGTCAACCCGGGCGTGGTTCATCAGGGTGAACATCACCGCCAGACCCGCCCCCTGCTCGCCAATCAGCTCAGCCTGCGCCGCGTCGAACACCATGTGGCAAGTGGGGGATGCGTGCAGCCCCAGCTTCTCTTCCAGCCGGATGGCCGACACGGTGTTGCGCACGCCGTCGAGCTCGCTGCCGCAGAGAAACAAAGACAGGCCTTTGATGCCCTCATCGGCCCTGCCCGTGCGCGCCAGCACCAGGTGCACAATGCCGTCGGAGATGTCCTGATCGCCGCCGGAGATAAAGATTTTTTCGCCCTGCAGCTGCCAGCCATTGTCCGTCTGCGTGGCGCGCATGCGCACCTGTGACAAGTCCGACCCCGCACCCGCCTCGGTCAAACACATGGTGGCCAGCAGCTCACCCGAACTCAATCGCGGAATCCAGTGCTGCTGTTGCTGCTCGCTGCCAAAGCGCAGCAGCGTGGCGATTGCACCGGGCACCAGATTCGCGACCATCGCCAGCGAGTGGTTGGCGCCAGAGAATACCTCTGATACCGCCGACGCGACCACGCTGTCGACCCCCATGCCGTCAAAGCGTTCGGGGGCGGTCAGTCCCTGCCAACCGCCCTCGGTCAACTGCTCGTAGGCTGTGGCGAAGCCGTCAGGCATTTTCACCCGACCGCTGAGCAAAGAGCATCCTTGTGAATCACCGGGCACGTTCAGCGGCGCCAGCTCACCCTCGGCGAAGCTGGCAAAGTGGCCGATGATCTCGGCGGCCAGAGCGTCGTCCCAACTGTTGAGACGGCCGGCCCGCGCAACGTGGCGCAGAGAGAAGAGGATGTCATCGACGGGGGCAGAAAAGGGGAACATGGCTGAGCGACTCCCTGTGGCGCCGGCGCAGTGAGCGCACGGCCGGTGTTTGTTCGGATAGGTAGACACACGGCCGCCCCGCTGCAGAGCGGTGCGGCCATGTTGAAATATTGATGCGCCGTAGGCGCCGCTTGAGTCAGCGTCTACTGCGACAAGCCCAGAAGGGCCTTATTCGGAGACGCCCAACAGACGCATCGCGTTTTCTTTGAGGATCAGCGGCCGCACTTCGTCTTTAAAGGCCTGCTTGTCAAAGGCGTCCAACCACTTCTCCGGCGCGATCATGGGCCAATCGGAGCCGAACAGCATTTTCTTTTTCAGCATAGTATTGGCGTAGCGCACCAAGATATCGGGGAAATACTTGGGCGACCAACCGCTGAGATCAATGTAGACATTGGGTTTGTGCGAGGCGATCGACAGCGCCT
>JAWSVD010000536.1:0-1075 GCA_033852095.1 Granulosicoccaceae bacterium
GCTTGGACTCAAGAGTCAAGTGCAACACTGTTGATGTGATCTGCTATTAACCTGTCAAAATGCTCTTCTGGTGTTTCAAAGCCAAGTCGCTTTCTTGGCCTTGTATTGAGCAGCCATGCAATGTCGTTTAATGCGGTCTGACTAATCCCTGACAAATCCTCTCCCTTGGGCAGATACTGCCGGAGCAGTCCATTGGTGTTTTCGTTGCTTCCACGCTGCCAGGGCGCGTGCGGATCGGCAAAATAGATATCCATCTTCAAGTGCTTCGACATCAACGGATGCTCTGCCATCTCAGACCCCCTGTCGTAGGTCATCGACAACCTCAAGAACGAATCGATCTTCTTCATCTGTCGCTCAAACCCTATACGCACATCCACAGCTCCTTTGCTGTTCATCTTACACAGCACCACAAACCCCGTCGTCCGCTCGACCATCGTTCCTACGCAGGATTGATTCATGGCACCGACGATCAGGTCGCCTTCCCAGTGACCGGGGGTTTCGCGCGTTTCTATCTCCGCCGGTCGGGCGTGAATCGTTTGCTCTTCAGGGACTTTAACCGCTGCAGTGGCCTTGGCTGTTCGGCGCACTCCACGCTTAGGCTTGGCCTGTCTAAGCTGCGCGATGAACAGTTTCTTCAGCTCATTACGCGGATATGCGTAAATTGTGGAATAGATCGTTTCATGACTCACGCGCCAGCTGGGATCATCGGGGCGCTCTATCTTGAGGCGTTCCGATATTTGTTCCGGGGACCACTGTCGACATTCCAAGAGAGTACTCACTCGATCAAAAAGGGCTTGGCCTTCGCGTAGCTTGCGCGGCCGGACACTGCGTTTTCTTCGTTCTCGATACGCTGCTCCTGCCACCGTAGCATTGTACTCTTCGGTGTCTTTCTGGCGCTTGATTTCACGCGATACAGTTGAGGGAGACCGGCCTATGTATCGGGCAATTTCACGCAGGGTACACTGGTCGTCAAGCTTGATCTGGATGCTAGCTCTTTCTTCGGGACTGATGTGCTGATAATTGTTCATGGTGGCACTTTGCTATAAAGGTGTTGCACTTGATAGTTGAGTCTAAG
>JAWSVD010000085.1:0-6152 GCA_033852095.1 Granulosicoccaceae bacterium
CATCACCGGCACGCTGGCGAAGTTGCATGTCAACATCAACAATCTGGAGACAGAGCAGCGCGAGGCTTCGATGAGTTCGGAGATTTTGTTCTACGCCAATCTGGAACTCGGTGTGCCCGAAGGCGTGAGCACCGACGATGTGCAGGATGCGCTCGAGGCCTTGTCTGACCAGTTGATGGTGGATATTAACTTCGAGAGTTAGGCCAACAAATGGGTCACTGCTTGTATTGTGGCCCGTTCTGGCTGTGATCATTTCGCTGTGGTGTCTGCAGATTGTGACGGCTGTTTCGATGGTGAGGTTTAGGGTCGCTGAGCACCGAGTCAGTCGAATGAATTCGACCCTACATGTGAGATGCCCCATTCAACTATCACGGAGAATGAACCATGACAAAGCATGTGACGCCTAAACAAGCGAATTGGTTTGCGAAAGTGCGTGAAGGGCTTGAGCAGGACAGCGGCAAAAGCTTTGATGAGTGGATCAGCATCGCGCGGAGCTGCCCGGAGACAGCGCACCAGAAACGCTTGAAGTGGTTCAAGGACAATCACGGGCTCGGCATCAACAGAGCCTCGACCGTTTTGGGTGCCGCTTTCGAAACTGGCCTTGGCTGGGATAACCCCGAGGTGCTGCTCGATAGGCTTTGGAAGACGCCTGAACTGCGCGCTCTTTACGATGCCACCGAGGCATGCGCGACGTCCCTTGCTGATGACGTGATCGTCGGGCCGCGCAAGGCATTTTCTGCGTTTTCCCGGAAGTTTCAATTTGCCGCGGCTCGCCCCGTGCGGGCGCAGCTGCGTCTTGGACTGGCGATTGATCCAGTGGAATACAGCTTGGATGCAGCTAAACCGAGCGAGAGTTGGTCCGATCGGCTTAGGTCAGTTGTTGTGATTTCTGAGGCTGATGATGTTGATGGTTCCCTTCGATTGCTGATCAAGGCGGCTTGGCAAGCCAGTTGACGTTTTATAGCCACTTCGGGTGTCAAATTCGGTGAGTTTGGTTGGCGTTTTTCGATTGCATCCTGCTAATAGCAATCGTGAGCATCGAGAATTCCGGCTGAAGCCGAACCTACAGGGGAAACCGTGTTTTCGGTGTGGAGCAGCGTTGTTCGGGCGATTTGCAGCGGCCTTTTGTCCGAATAAATTCGAAGCTACATTGGCCGTTTTCTTGATAAAAATCTCTGCTTAATGGTTTCAATGCGAAATTAACAAGCATGGGCACCTAGAATTCCGGCTGAAGTCGAATCCACAGGGAAAACTGTGTTTTGATTTAGAGCAGTGTTGTTCGGGCGATTTGCAGCGGCCTTTTGTCTGAATAAATTCGAAGCTACAGGCAGCTGATTTTACAGAGCAATGATAAAGGGCATCAGGACAGAGGGATGGCTCTGCCCTGATGAAGTATGCTCAGATAACCTACTCGGTCCGTTCAAACCTTGCATGGGCTTGACGCCGTGGAGAAATCTTTCGGTGCTGCGGCTACTGCGCACAGCAATCACAGCAGGCGGTGATCAGCTCACATTTACTTCGGGTGTTTTGTTCAAGACTTCGTTCAGTCGTTTCGCTAGCTCAGTTTCGTCATCGCTGTCTTCCATGGCGTGGACAGACCAGACTTCTTTACTTTGCAGGTATTCACCTGGCTTGCAGTTTTCCATGGGACCCAGGCTTTCCAGCTCCAGTAACTCGTCATTGCAGAAGATTTCGCAGTTGCTGCCAAAGTCTGCATAGTCACTGTCCGGGTTGAATTCGAAGCGTTTGATGAAGGCCTCACCCTGCCCCACCGATGCCAACCACGCCAGGCTGTTACCGACACCAATTTTCTGCGCAGCAGCAATGCTGGGGTCTTGTTGCAGCTGCCACAGCAGCGGCCCTATAGTCCAGCGTTTGTCGGACAAATCCGTGTAGGGCCAGAGCGCCATGGCGCGGCTGGGCAACAGCGATTCAGCGTGCGAAGAGATGGGCTCCTGCGGCACGATGGCGCGGCTGTGATTGCGCATAACGGTGAGCCCCCAAACGCAGAAGCACTTATCAACTTGCGAACGGTTGTAGATGCGCTGGCGTATAAAGGCATGGGGCTGATCTGGTGCAAGTCTAATTTCAATTTCCTTTTGCAGACCCGTCCCCGCTTCGGTCTGGGCGCGCAGTAGCACGCCCCCGTCAATCACTTCTACCTCGACGGGGTTGTTGTCCGGGTGGTAGGTATCGATCGGGTCTTCGGGCCCTGCCCACAGGCGGTGCCCGCCGTAGAGCTGCCACGGCGCGTCCGCGGCAGCCGGGCCCTGCCCGCTGCTGTAGAGCAGGTTCTGCTGCCCGCTGCGCTGGAAGGCCAAGATGCGCGGCCCAGCTGCCACCCCTATCACCAACTGCAGCTGGCCGTTGTCGAGCACGACACTCTCAGGCCAACCAGCGCAGTCTTTTCGCTCAACAGTGACGGCCATCAGAAGATGAATCGGTTCACGATGTTTTCCAACAGCTCTTGCTGGCCGGAGTGGTGCTCGGGGTTCAAACCCTCGTCCACTGCCTTGTCGGCGATAGCGTCCAGATCCATCGCGCCAGACAACATCTTCTGACCCTGCTCTCCCTGCCACCCTTCGTAGCGCGCGTCCACGCGCTTCTGCAGCTCTTGGCTCTCGTGCAGCGCCGCTGCGTTCATGAAGCCCTTGGCCACGGTGTCCATGCCACCGATGTGACCGTAGAACAGATCAGCCGCGTCGACGCTGGTACGGCGCAGCTTGGTGTCGAAGTTAAAGCCGCCGGTGGTGAAGCCGCCGCCGCGGATGATCTCATAACAGGCGAGCGTCATCTCTTCCACGCTGTTGGGGAACTGGTCGGTGTCCCAACCCACCTGCGGATCACCGCGATTGGCGTCCAAACTGCCGAACAAATCACAGGCATTAGCGACAGCCAGCTCGTGCTGAAAACTGTGCCCCGCCAAGGTGGCGTGGTTCACTTCAATATTGACCTTGAACTCCTTCTCCAGGCCGTAGCGCAGCAAAAAAGCGTGCACTGTGGCGGTGTCGTAGTCGTATTGGTGTTTGGTGGGCTCTTGCGGCTTTGGCTCAATCAACAGCGTGCCCTTGAAACCAATTTTGTGTTTGTGCTCGGCCACCAAGGTCAAAAAGCGCCCGAGCTGATCGCCCTCTTGTTTTACATCGGTGTTGAGCAGCGAGTCATAACCTTCGCGGCCACCCCAGAGCACGTAGTTCTCGCCGCCCAGTTGGTGTGTAGCATTCAGCACTTGGCGCACTTGGGCCGCGGCAAAAGCGAAGACATCCGGGTCAGGATTGGTGGCGCCACCGGCCATGTAACGGCTGTGGCCAAACAGGTTGGCCGTGCCCCACAGCAATTTGACACCCGTCTGCTCCATTTTTTGGCCAGCCAAATCGACCATTTCATCAAGCCAGGCACGTGTCTGTGCGGGGGTCTCGCCCTCGGGGGAAAGATCGCGGTCGTGGAAGCAGTAATAAGGCACGCCGAGTCGCTCGAAAAAATCAAAGGCCACGTCGAGCTTGAGCTTGGCTTCTTGCAAGGGGTCACCGCCCTTCATCCAGGGGCGATCGTAGGTGCCTTCGCCGAAGACATCACTGCCCGGCCAACAGAAGTTATGCCAGTAACAGGCGGCGAAGCGCAGGTGCTCTTCCAAGCGCTTGCCCATGACCACACGATCCTTGTCGTAGTGCCTGAAGCTCAGCGGGTCGCTCGAATCGGCGCCAGCGTAGGTGATGGCTTTAATGTGTGAGAAAAAGTCTGACATGTTCGCTCCTGTTAGTGCGGGCTGCAATGCCCGCAGCTCTTAATTAGTGTGTCTGTGCTGCATCCGCGGGTTTCGCACCCGAGATGATCATGCCCAGTACTTCGTCTTGGGTGACGTCTGAGGTGCGGTAGGTGCCCACCTGCTTGCCGTTTTTCATCACCATCAAACGATCGCTGAGTTCGAACACGTCGTTCAAATCGTGGCTGATCAAGAAGATGCCGATGCCGTCGTTTTTGAGCCGGGTGATCAGCTCCGACACCATGCGCGTCTCCTGCGGGCCCAGCGCTGCTGTGGGCTCGTCCATGATCAGGATGCGGGCGTTGAACAAGATGGCCCGCGCAATGGCAACCGATTGACGCTGCCCGCCCGACATGGAGCTGACAGTGTCGTTGATGTTGGTGAAGTTGGGGTTGAGCCGGTGCAGTACTTTGCGCGCCTGGACTTCCATGGCCTCGTCATCCACCGTGCCCCAGCGGGTGGTCAGTTCCCGTCCGAGGTAGAGATTGGCGGGGGCATCGAGGTTATCTGCCAGCGCGAGGGTCTGGTAGATACACTCCAGGCCTGCAGCACGCGCATCACGCGGCGAGCGAATATCGACCAGCTCGCCATTGATGAATATCTCGCCCGCGTCGATGGGATGAGCGCCAGACAGGCACTTGATCAGCGTCGATTTGCCGGCGCCGTTGTGCCCCAAGATGCTCACCACCTCACCGGGATAGAGATTCAGACTGACGTCTTCCACGGCGTGCACGCCGCCAAAGCTCTTATAGGCGCCGCGCACTTCTACGAGTTTTTTAGTCTGGTCGCTCATGCGCTGCGGCTCCTGTTGTAGAGAACATCCAACCAGACGGCCGCGATCAATACCAAGCCCATGATCACCTGGCGCATGGCGCTGTCCACACCCAACAGCACCATGCCGTTGTCCAGGCTTTGCATGATCACCGCACCCAAGATGGCGCCGGGCACGGAGCCCACACCGCCCGCCAGGGAGGTGCCGCCGATAACGGCCGCAGCGATGACATTGAGCTCCGCCAGCGTGCCCATGGAGTTGGTGCCGGCGTTCAAACGGGCGGTGGTGATCATGGCGGCGAGCGCCGCTAAAACCCCCATCACCACGAAGATGCCCTGGGTGACGCGGGCGACGTCTATGCCCGAGAGCTTGGCCGCCTCCAGGTTGCCACCAATGGCGAACACATAGCGCCCAAACTTGGTGAAGCGCGCGATACCGGTCATCACAATAACAACGAGAATAAGCAGTAAGACCGGCACGGGGATACCGCGGGGGATCTCTGTTCTAGGCTTGTAATATGAATTCATCACCAACACAAAGCTGACGATCAGCGCCACCCACAGGGCAAAGAGCAGAAACTCCATCCACAGGGGTTTGACGGGGAATTTGTGCGCCAATTTCCGACGCCGAGATCTGACTGTCATCAAAGTCACTGCAGCGACAGCGATTAGCCCGACGATCCAGCTCCAGGTCTCGCCCAGGGAGCCGTGTATGCCACCGCCGAGCAGCTGATAACTTTCGTTCATGGGGGCGACGGTGCGACCGTCGGTGATCATGAAGGCGACACCGCGGAACAACAGCAACCCGCCCAAGGTGACGATAAATGCGGGAATGCCCTGATAGGCGACCCAGTAACCCTGCCAGACACCGATGGCCGCGCCGGCTAGCAGGCCAATAACGATGCTCAGCTGCCAGCCCCAGGCTGCGTCGATGGGAAATATTTGCACTTGCAGCCAGGCGATCAGCATGCCGGTAGCACCCACCACCGAGCCGACCGATAAATCGATGTGCCGGGCGACGATGATAAACACCATGCCGGTGGCCATGATGCCCACCACACTGCTCTGCACAGCTAAATTATAGAGATTGCGCGGGCTGAGGAAGATCCCGCCCGTCAGCACATTGAGCACCAGCCAAATGGCCACGAGCGCGCCAATCATCGCCAGCATGCGTGGATCGATGCCGGAGGCACGCACGAGCCCAGCGGCCTTGCCTGAACCAGAGGAATTACTCATTTTCAGAAGGTCTCAGAAAACAGGAAAAAGGGAGCAGCCCGCGCGACGCCGAATGGGCATCGCGGGGCGGTGATACAACTTACTTACAGGCAGCTACTGAATCAACCGCACCCTGGCAGGCGACGTCTTTGGCGATCCAACCGGCGTCGATCACGACGTCGAGGTTGTCAGCTGTGATGGACACAGGGGCGAGGAATAAGGCGTCCATTTCAATGCCCTTGGCGCCACCACTCCACTTCTGAGAGCCTGTGACCATCTCGCCTTTGGCCAGCTGCACAGCGATGTTACCCGCCGCTTTGCCCAGCTCACGTGCGTCTTTCCACACGCTGACGGTCTGTGTGCCACGCGCTACGCGGTTCAGTGCGGCGTGGTCGCCATCCTG
>JAWSVD010000537.1:0-417 GCA_033852095.1 Granulosicoccaceae bacterium
GCGACAGCGATTTTGTTGATGGCTTGCCCGTGGTGGGGCGTTTCGTCTTTGATAAACAATAGCTGCTCAATGTGTTCAGTGCGGTGTGCGCTCGGGCGTTTGGTCGGGCCGCGCAGGTCGGGCCGCGCAGGTCGGTGCCCACGGACGGTTTCAACTCTAGGTGCGCGGAACCCGTGGGAACCTGCGCGGCCCGGGTCGCCCCGTCAGGCCGAAGCCGCTGTGCGATACTTGACCACTACACCTCGGGCATTCGGTCGAACGGGGTCGACGCTCCCACTCAGAGCACGCACTGAACCCGTGGGCCGAAAGCCACTGCGCTTTATTTATTTGTTTCCGTGGCTAAATGAGCGTTTGGACGGCCACTGTTTCAGTGGAAAATCCTAATGATTACCTGGGGTTATAGGTCCTGTAGTCTGG
>JAWSVD010000086.1:0-3057 GCA_033852095.1 Granulosicoccaceae bacterium
CCAGAATCTGGACGCTTACGCATTTTCAAGCTCGTTTAAAGTGTTTTCACTAAGCCCTCGAACTTCTGCTCCTTTTGATACGGCCAATAAACTGCGTAAAAAACTAAGTATATCCTCTACATTTTCAGGATCTTTTCCTGCTTTCGCAAGTTCACACAGCAGAATAGAGTAATCTTTGTTTTCATTTAGCTCAGCGCTAATTAAAATCGTTAAATTTTTGACGTCAGGTATCAGCGGCCATTCTGCTTCAGGCATTGAAACTGACAAAGGGCAACCGGCAGAGATAAAGAAGCCTATAGCTTCATTGTCCTGGAAAAGAGATTGTCTTAAATATCTCAAATGCCTGATAGGATCATGTGTACTGCTCACGTATTGGAACTCCTTATGCTATTTTCTCAATATTCGGCATCGTAAAAAACGGTCGCTGTTCGAGTAGAACAACACCCTACCCAACCAACCGCCCCATAAACCCACTCCCCCCACACCCAGTCACCAACAACTTATCCGTCGCCCGTGTCATAGCAACGTACAGCAACTTGGCTTCTGCTACCTCGTTACATTTGGGCAATGGCAATCTGTGCGCCCCCGTGACCGCGACAAAAGGAAATTCCAGACCTTTGCTGCTGTGCATGGTCATCAGCCGCACGCGGTCATCGACCACTTTGAGTTTGCGTTTGGCAGCGGTGGTTGATAACCAGTGCGTCGGCACGCCGTGTTTGGCGAAGACTTGGTGCAACAGCTCGCCCTGGGATTTTGCCCGGTAGAGCACGCACATGTCTGACCAGGGCATGCCGCACTTGTGCAGGCTGATCATGCTGCGACAGATGTACTCTGCCTCTTGTTGTTGGCTCTCCAGCGTCCTGACCACAGGTGCTGGGCCTTGGCGTCCCGATGCCTCGGGTTGGATCAGCGGGGTGTCGGTATCGGCAGTGCTGTCATTGAGGAAGTATTCCTTGGCAAAGCCATGCGCGAAGTGAATGATTTGGTTTGTATTGCGGTAGTTGAGGCGCAATATGGTGGTGCGGCCTTGTGCATTTACGCCCACGCTCTTCAAGCTAAAACCGAGCTCCTTTTTATTGGAATAGATGGCCTGCGCATCGTCGTAGAGCAACAACAAGGAATCATTGTCTGGGTCTATGGCGTCGGTAACGAGCCTTAACCACTCGGGTTCAAAGTCGTGTCCTTCGTCGATCATGATGGCACCGTATTGCGCGCGGGGTATGTGGCCATCCGCGCAGGCTTTGATCATGCTTTGCACTAGCTCTTCGGTATAGGTGGCGCTGAATTTGGGCTTTTTAACGTGGTAGGTGTCTAACTGCTGGCCGCACCATTCGTGGAAGTTTCGTACCTGCACTTTTGATTCGATGCCTTTTTCAGAGATCAAGTCTCGCAGCCTTGCTGCTAGCGCGACGTTAAAGCACAGAACCAAAATCGGTTTTTCTAGCTGTTGTGCCAAGAACTCACAGCGATAGCCCAGAATGAGTGTTTTGCCGGAGCCCGCCACCCCGTGAATAACACGGTGGCCGGAGCCTAAGCTGCGGGCCAGCTGCTCTTGCTGAAGATCCATGATGTGTACGATGTCGGGGATCTTGACGTCTGGCTCTTCTTCATCAAACAGTGCTTTTTGACTGGGACCAGCGGGACGCAGTTCGGGAAATAAGTGCCAGCGGATGCGATCTATCTGAGGCAACGTGAGCTTGTGGTCGAAGTAGACACTGAACATGTCCCACAGGCGCTTTTGGAATGCTTCCACATCAACACTCTCAACCATTTCGTCTTGGCAGATCACGAGATGCTCAGGCAGAACATCGCCGAGACGGTGATCATCAAACTGTTTACGGGTGATATTCGTCAGTACGACACCTACGCCATAGGGACACACTAGGTTTCCTGCATACGGGCCGTCACTTTGCAGCAACTGTGGGTCCCTTTGCAGCGCATTTACCAGTGTGTGACTACACTCGCGCACCTGCGCGAGCGGGCTGGCCTTTTCTACTAAGCGGTTATTCACTTTCAGCGTGGCTTTGTATGGCGTGATCTCATGGATTGTATCCAGCTTCCAGTCTTTGACTTCGAGCAACAACAAGCCACGACCTGGGTGCAGAATGACAAAGTCAGGGTAACGCTGACGCACCCTGCCCACGGGCACGTCGTACCAGCACAGGTAGTCGTCTTCCAGGTGCGATTTCAAGCGCTGGGCGAAACGCTTTTCGCCACCCGTGCTGAAATCACAACTGCCATAACTCGGTATCAACTCAGCCACTGCTTGCTCCCTGCAAAATCCTTGTGAACCAACAAGCCAATAGGCTCATTGAAAACAATCACATGAAAGCAGAAATTGAAGCTCTGTTGCGTACACCACATGACCACAGAACTAGCGGCATTTGTGTACGATTTTGCAGCTGACAATGCAGCAATGCGCATATCTCGCTAAGACAGCGGGGATTACACGTGAGCGACTACGCGGCACAGGCTATACAGCTAGCCACGCTGCTACATTTTCAGAATTAGCGTAGGGTTAACAATGCAGATTGAATTTCGGAGAAATGGCCATGGAAAGCTTCACCAGCGAGGAGTTCAGCCGGGACGTCAGCGCCGCCAAGTGTGCAGCGCAGGAAGGGCCTGTGTTTATCACCGACCGCGGCAAGCCCTCTTTTGTCTTGCTGAGTATCGACGAATATCAAACGCTGACAGGTGGCGGTCAGTCCGTTCAAGAGGTGTTTTCACAACTGCCGAATACAGACGCGATTGAGGCGGAGTTCCCTGCCGCAATGGGCAACGTGGCCCGCGCAGCCAAGCTGTCTGATTGAAGAGCGTGAGAAAGTGCACCTAGACAGGGCTCAAGTCCGAACCTTGTAGAGCTAGCCCAGCCCATCAAGTCACAAAATCCGCTTCCTCACAGAATGCGCTTACCAAGGGCACTCAACACATAAGCAAACGCCCGCTCCAGCGCCCTATCCCCACTGTCCACAGCAATCCCTGACAAGGTCACAGCCTTCAACTGCCGGGTTGCCGCAATGCGCTCCATCACTAGGGAGCATTCGCGGTAGCTCAGGC
>JAWSVD010000086.1:3090-3919 GCA_033852095.1 Granulosicoccaceae bacterium
GCCCGACCTGCGCGGCCCGAACGAACCAACAGGTCGCCACGCGCTGAGTGCCTAGTGGCTGGAGCTGTTCCGATCTATTTTCCGGCTGAAGCCGAACCTACAGAATATTCGGTGTACGCCATCGGCTCGGTGCCAGACGTGAGCTCAAGTGTGCTGCGCACACCCGGATACCGCTCCGCTACTTCCGGGCTACACCGAACCCGTTCTTCCCCCCTTGTGGTACGACCGGGGACTCGCAGTCCGAGTAGCGCAGGCTTGCTGGGAAATAGCGGGGCAAGTGTTTGAGCGAAGCGAGTTTTTGACCCGCCCCAGCAAGCTGAGCGTTGCTGTGGTTTTGCGTAGCAAAATGAGGACGCGGGCGTGCCTTTTTGGGAACGATTAGCACTAAAAAGTGACTCGCCCGCCCGGCGATAGAGGGCATCGAAGCCAAAGAGGTTTCAAGCCGGCAGCACCTAATGGAGGAACACGACCCCACGGGATGTCGCCCGAATAAATCCGGCCCCACAGAAAGCTCAGTGCCCGAGCAGTAATGCTGGGGTCAATGCTGGGGTCAGTTCTAATACCGGGGTCAGTTCCAACAACACAACATTCAGCCCGCGAACCCTATAAGATCCAGCATGCTCGCAATGCAGTTGAATAAAGCAAGGTCATAGCCTGACAACTCACTCACAAAATCCGCTTCCCCAAAGCACTCAACACATAAGCAAACGCCCGCTCCAGCGCCCTGTCCCCACTGTCCGCCCCAATGCCCGACAAGGTCACCGCCTTCAACTGCCGAGTCGCGGCAATGCGTTCCATCACCAAAGAGCATTCGCGGTAGCTCAGGCCC